>NZ_KB290523.1:18818-36727 GCF_000282835.1 Pandoraea sp. B-6
GCACCGCCGCCAGCAGGCCATAGGGGCCGCGCACACTGTCTACGGCGTGGCCGGTTGCGGACTGCGCCTGCGGCGCGAGGATCCAGAGCGCGGCGAGCGGCGGCCCGACGGTGGTGCCCAGCGAATTGAACGCTTGCACCAGCGTGAGGCGGCTCGCCGCCGCCCCGCGCGTGCCCAACGTCTCGACGTAGGCGTTCACCGCGACTTGCAGCAGCGTGATACCACTCGCCAACACAAAAAGCGCGGCGAGAAAGCAGGGATAGGACATGAGTGCGGCGGCAGGGAAAAACAGCGCGCAGCCGACGCCGGCCAACCACAACGAACTGGCCAGCGCACGACGGTAACCGACGCGTGCGGTGTATTGCCCCGCCGGGTACGACACGACGAAATACGCAGCGAAGAAACTCGATTGGATCAGGGCCGCGTCGCGAAAGGTCAGGTCGAACGCGGCCTTGAAGTGAGGCACCAGAATGTCGTTCAGCGACGTAATGAGCCCCATGGCGAAGAAGAGCGTCGCGAGCATGGCAAGCGTGCGATTCGCGGAAGGCATGGGGACGGTGGGGAATTCGTTGGGCGAGGGAATATCAGGCAGGCCAGGGGCATTCGTGCGATCGACAACCATGCATGTCTCCAGTGGACAACGAGCGGTGTTCTCGTTGAGAGCGGGGGCCGGGCATTAGCAGTCTAGAACGCGTTTTCGATGTCGGGATACGGGCGAAATCTCATAATTGCGCGACACCGGGATGGCATGTGATGCGGCTTCTCGTCTCCGAGTCCCCCACGTTTCGCGACTTTCGACGCTTGTCAGCCGACAACTTTTGATCGACTATCCGCGGCATAACGATGGCCGCCACATTCGGAGAAACATCATGCGGGGTTTGGTTTCCTTGAGCGTCGCGACGGGGTGGCTCGTCGCGGGTATATTCGGCTTCGCCGGCCAGGGGTACGCACAGTCCGGCGGCGCGTCGCGTGCGCCGGCCGCCGCGTGTGACTGTGCTCAGGTCGTTGCCGACTGTTCGGCCTCCGTGTCGGTGATTCCGATACGCGCGGTCAACGGCGCCTTCTCCGCCGATGTCATGCTGCAAACGGACGCCCCGTCGTGCGCCAAGGTCGATTACCGGATAGACGACACACCGTACGTCACGGTGCTGCCCGACGGCGCCGCAGGCGGCCAGCACCTCTACGCCACGCGCGCGCTGACGCGCAACAGCGTGTCGCACCTGTCGTGTCATGTGTGCGCGGCGGCATCGGCACCGGTGCCGAACGACGGCCTGTCTCCCGGTATGGCGCGTGTCGACGGCGCCCCCGGCACGTACAGCGCGGCGCCCGCTGGCAGCGCTGGCACAGCTACCGCCGCCTCGACTGACACGACTGCCACCACGACCTCCGCGACCGTCTACACGCCGCCGATGCCGTCGGGCACAGCGGCTCAACCGGGCACAGCCGCCCCCTTGCTCGTGGTGAATCCGTCCGGGCACTGGCGCGGTCTGTGCACGAATGCGCCGCCATGGTGGAAGCCTTGGGGTTCGCCGATGACGCGTCTGATGGCGCTCGCGCTCAATGGCGCGCAGGTCACGGGTAGCGTCGACGACGTCGAGCCGAACGTTCACACCACGGTGCAGGGCACGTTGTCGGGCGACCGCCTGCAACTCTCCGGCAGCTACGGCGCGAAGCACGACATCACGTTCGGCGCGAATGGCACCACGCTGACCGATGCCTGGTGCAACGGCGACGGCCGCTGCGAAACCTGCGAAATGCAGCGTTTTTAAGGCTTTGCGAGCCATCGACGTCGACGGCGGCGCGTGGCATGCGCACCAAAATCGCGCAAAGAAAGGGGCCGAAGGCCGCACGAAATTCGAGAGGCAAATTCTCCAACGCGAGGACGGATCGCCACGTTGTCGATGAAACGAAGCGAAATGCGGCGCGCTTCCCCGCTCAGCCTTGTGCGGCAGGCACGCAACATAATTCGCGCACGGCTCGCACAACGCGATTTCTTAGGTAGAATCGTCGGCGCAGCAATACGTATCATTCGGGTGGCCGTTCTACGACGGCACTTTCTTATTCTCATCGATTGGATCGATATGGCAACGGCAAAGAAAGCAGCAGCAAAGAAGGCCCCTGTGGCAAAGAAAGCCCCGGCAGCGAAGAAGGCGCCGGTAGCGAAAAAGGCAGCACCGAAGGCCGCCCCGAAGGCAGCCGTGAAGGCCGCTCCGAAGGCAGCCGCCAACGGGAAGGTGTCGCCGATCAAGGACGCACTCAACAAGACCCAGCTCGCAGCCCACCTCGCCGAGCAATCGGCAGTCGCCGTGAAGGAAGTCAAGGCAGTGCTGGCCGCGCTCGAGAACACCATCGTCAGCTCGCTGCACAAGAAGGGTGTCGGCGAATTCACGCTGCACGGCCTGTTCAAGGTCACGTCGCAACAAATCGCCGCCAAGGCGAAGCGTTTCGGCAAGGACCCGTTCACGGGCCAAGAGCGCTGGTTCCCGGCCAAGCCGGCGTCGGTGCGCGTGAAGGTTCGCCCGCTGAAGAAGGTCAAGGACGCCGCTCAGTAAGTCCAGCGCTCGCGTCGCCGTGGCATCCACGGCAACGTGATTTGCCAGGACCGGGCAAGCAGTGCCTGAACACGGTGCCGAATTTCGGCACCGTTTTTTTCGTCCTCATCTTCCCGTCTCGCGCACGCCGAGACACTGATTTCGTCGTCCTCATCACTGTCGCGACACGGCGCCGCTCGTGCGGAACTCAGGGTTTTCGCTGGGGTTTGTGCGGAGTGGACGCGTCTTGTACCGCCCGCTACCATCGCTCGGGTTAACCGTCAGACGGCCGCGAGACGTTCGCCTCGCACCCCACCTCAGCATTCTGGCAACGCCTTCGCAGCCTCAGGAGACCCAGCATGACTCGCAAGTTATCGCGTCACCCTGTGCAAGTTCGGCATCCCCATTCCTTTACGCATCCGGCCAGCCGGCAAAACGTTCCAGGCACCCCCGACCTTCGCTCGCGTCGCGGCTTTCTCACCGCGCTCGGCGTGGCGGCCATGCCGGCCGGTTTCGTCGGATCGCTCGGCGGCACCCTGGGCGGACTGCTCACGAGCACCCTGACGCTGTTTTCCACGCCTGCCCACGCACAGACCGTGGCCGACATCAGGAAGAAGGGCACGCTCAACGTTGGCATGCTCATCGACTTTCCGCCGTACGGCACGACGAACGCGCAGATGCAGCCTGACGGCTACGACGCCGACGTGGCAAAACTGCTCGCTAAGGATCTGGGGGTCAAGGTCAACATCATGCCGGTGACGGGACCGAACCGGATTCCCTATCTGCTCAGCGGAAAGGTCGATGTGCTGGTCGCGTCGCTCGCCATCACGCCGGAGCGCGCCAAGCAGGTGCAGTTCTCCAAACCCTACGCCGCCGCGACCATTGTGCTGCTCGGCAAGACCGGCGCGCCCATCAAGTCCGCCGCCGATCTGAAGGGCTTGCGCGTGAGCGTCGCGCGCGCGAGTACCCAGGACATGGCCGTGACGAAGACGGCGCCCGAAGGCACCGAGATCCGCCGATTCGACGATGACGCGTCCGCCATGCAGGCGCTGCTCACCGGGCAGGTCGATGCCATCGGTTGCTCGGTGACGGTTGCGAACGCGATTCGTCAGCGAGCACCGGGCCAGTTCGAGCCGAAATTCAATTTGCTGCAGCAGGCGATGGGCATCGCCTTGCGTCCCAATCAGCCGGAACTGCTCGCGGCGATCAACGACTTCGTCACGCGCAATACCGCCAACGGCGAGCTGAACAAGCGTTATCGCAAGTGGCTCGGCACCGATCTGCCGCAGATGCAATAAGCACCGCCGCCCCCGGCGCTGAGCGCGCTGGGGCGCTTGCTTCCCCAGCGATTGTCCGACCGCGTCCGTGCCGACCCCGGCACGGTACCAACCTGTCGAAATACGCATTTCGATCCAATCTCCGCACCTCGCGAAACCCTCCCGTAATACTCCGTAATACCCTGCCGTCCCCCGCCCCACGGTCATTCTCCTCCCTTCCGACGTGATCTTCACAAAAATAGCTTTGCTTTAGATGCAATTTAGATATATCGTAAACACGTCTTAACTACATCGATAAGGAGTCGCATCATGCGTGGATCACGTGGCGATTTCATGGGCCGAGGCCCGCTGGACCTGGACAACATGGAGGTTGGCGACGACCGGCGCGGTGGGCGCCATGGACGGCGCGGCAGTGGCGAGGGATACGGAGACGCCCGCTTCGGACGCGGCGACGAAGGGCGCGGCGAGCGCGCCGGCAGGGGCGGACGTGGTGGCGGCCGCCTCTTCGGTCATGGCGGCTTGCGACTGGTGCTGCTGCATCTGATTGCGCAGCAACCCCGCCATGGTTACGAACTCATCAAAGCCATCGAAGAGAGTGTGAACGGCACGTACAGCCCGAGCGCGGGTGTGGTCTACCCCACGCTCACGCTGCTCGAAGAAATGGGCTATCTCCGTGTGCAGGAGAACACCGGCGACAGCCAACGGAAGTCATACGAAATCACCGATACCGGCCGCGTTTATCTCGCGGAAAACGAGGTCGCAGTGACGGAACTGCTCGCACGGCTGACGACGCGCCGTGAGCGTTCGGAAGATATGCCCCCGCAGGTCATGCGCGCACTGCACAACTTCAAATACGCCGTGCATCTGCGCCTGGGCGGCGAGCCGCTCTCGACCGAACAGGCCAACGCATTCGCCGCCATTCTCGACGCGGCGGCGCAACAACTGGAGCGACTTTGATGAGAGATAACGCAGCACCGCCCGTCATCCCCGATCGCACACCGCAGCGCGTGCGCCACGAACTTCGCCTGCGTCGGCTGGAAGTCCGCCATGTCGAACAGCTCACGCCGCACATGCTGCGCGTGACCCTGGGTGGCGACGATCTCGAAGGTTTCACCAGCCCCGGCTTCGACGACCACGTCAAACTGTTCTTCCCCGACCCGGCGACCGGCGAACTGGTGCTCCCGCAGGTCGGCGCGCAAGGGGTCGCCAAGCCCGCGCCCGGCGACGCACCACGACTGATGCGCGATTACACGCCACGCCGGTACGACGCGGCGTCGCAAACCCTGGTGATCGATTTTGCGATGCACGAATCCGGCCCCGCCACGCAGTGGGCGCGCTCGGCTCAACCGGGTGACGGCATCGGTGTGGGCGGTCCACGCGGCTCGCTCGTCATTCCCATGACCTTCGACGGCTATGTCTTGATCGGCGACGACACGGCGCTGCCCGCGATCTCGCGGCGTCTGGCCGAACTGCCGGCCGGCGCGCTGGCGTTCGTCTTCGCGGAAATCGACAGTCCGGCCGACCGCCTGCGCTTCGCCAGCGATGCCGACGTCGTGGTCGAATGGCTCTATCGCGAAGGCACGCCGGCCGGTCAAAGCACCGCGCTGATCGACGCGCTCTGCGTGGCCACACTACCCGCTGGGGATGTGCATGCCTGGGTCGCGGCCGAGGCCGGCGTGGCGAAGGCCTTGCGGCGCCATCTCGTCGACGCTCGCGGGCTCAACCCGAAATGGGTGAAGGCGGCCGCCTATTGGCGACGCGGCGACGCCGCCGTGCACGAGACACTGGACGACTGAGCTCGGGGCCCGCGTGTATGCTTTCTACCCCCCGCAGACGAGAGAACGCTCCGCACCGATGAATACGCCCCTGCTACCCGATACGAATCTATTTGCCGGCCTGCCGTCGTCTCCCGATTCGACAGCAGCCGAGCAGTTCACTACGCTGCTTGCGCACCACGGGATGCGTGTCGAGCGCATTGTCTCGACCGGGCAGGCCTCTCCCCCAGGCTTCTGGTATGACCAGGCGCAGCACGAATGGGTGGTGCTGCTCTCGGGCGGTGCGGGCTTGGCCTTCGCCGACACGCCCGACCAGACACTCGTACTGAAGCCCGGCGACGCCGTCGCGATTGCCGCGCATCGCCAGCATCGTGTCGCCTGGACGACACCGGGCGAAACCACCGTCTGGCTGGCGATTCACTACGATTGACGACGTCCGCCGCGTTCCCCTTTGGAGAAATTCCCTGCCGTCTTTCGGAATTGCCTGATAGAAATGCCCGGAACAAATTCCGACTATGGAAACGCGTCCCGGGGATGTCGAATCTCGGCACCCGAAGGGCGGTTCACCCAAAAGGGGGTACGACGACATGGAGCAACGCAAACGACACGACGGCTTCGAGCGTTGGGCAGCGGGCGCGACGGCGCGTCAGGCGGCGCGCGATGATGCTCGCTGGCGCGTGTTTCGGGCACCGGAGCAGGCCGACTTTCACGGGTTTGTCGTCTGGTGTTACACGCAGGGTGTGTTTCTCGGTCAGGAATTCGATCGGCGCACCGACACCATCACGCACTGTTACGTGCGCAACGGCGCTTGGGCCGTGCAGTTCGATTCGTATGGGGAGGCGTGTGAGCGCGCCTTCGACATTCATGCGCCAACGCTGATTCTGTACGCACCGGAGCGCAACGGCAGCGTCTTCATCACCAGTACCGAGCAGTAGGCCGCACGGCGCGCCGACGGCTTCGGCAACGGGATGGCACCGGCCGGCGAAACGCCGCCCGGTGCTTTTTTCCGTGCTTGCCCGCCGAACCGCAACCGCAGTCGTGTGTGACGGCCGGGTCGGATCAGGCGTAGTGGCGGATGTCGTCGATTTCGGTCTGACCGAAATCGTCGCGCTCGGTCAGCGCCAGAATGCGCTGCGCCACCGCGTCCGGCGACGACAGCTTGCCGCTGGCCTTGAGGTCCTGAAAACGCGCCAGCGCCGGAAAACTCTCCACGCTGCTGCCGCGAATCGTCTCCTGCATGCCGGTATCGACCACACCGGGCGCGAGCGATACGGCCTGAACGCCGTGCTCGCGATGCTCCGCGTTGACCACCCGCGTGTACATGTCCAGTGCGGCCTTGGTGGCGCAGTACACCGACCAGCCGGCGGTCGGATTGCGGCCTGCGCCCGACGAAATGTTCACGATCTGTCGCTTGGCCGCGAGTCCCTGCGTAGCGGCGAGAAAGCGCGCCGTGAGCAGCATGACGGCGGTAACGTTCAGGGCGAAGGCCGCGCCAATGGCCGCCGGGTCCGTGAGGGCCGCGGCATTCGCGACCGGATTGACCGTGCCCGCGTTATTGATCAGCAGGTATCGCGAGGCATCGCGCGGGAGTGCCGCGAAGATGCGCTCGGCGACCTGCGCTGCGGCATTGGCATCGGCCAGATCGACGGCCACTTGTTCAAGCGTCGCGCCTTGCGCGCTGGCCAGCGCCGCAAGGTCGTCGTCCGTGCGACGGGCCAGCGTCACGAGATGGGTGCCGGGGGCGAGCAGACCGCGCGCGAGCGCCGCGCCGAGACCACGGGATGCGCCGGTCAGAATGGCAATCGTTTGGGACATGGGGAATTGTGCGGTCGTATTAAGCCGCAGCATGAGACGAACAAGCCCGTCATTATCCGCGCATCGTCCCGGCCCCGCTATCCCGACGACACGTCGATTTTCCTTCGACCCGACGGCCGCTGCCTGGAATGCGAAATGAGGTATTGCGGAATATAATCAGAATCAAAATGCGCCGGTGATTGCAAGTGTAGAAACGCATTCGGCGAGACGCGCGCAACGCTCGGTAAGCGGGCGCAGTGCAAGCATTGCGCACGCGTCGGTGTCCTGAATCGCCATGGTTGTCGCGGTCGGTCCAGCGCTTTGCCTGCGCTGCACGGTACTGCCTTATGGGTATATATTTCCCCCTCATGGAAACGATACCGAGAACTATTCCGGCGCCGGATGTTGCGCCAGCCGCAAGCAACACCGCACGCCCGGTGCCGCCGCGCCCGCGCCAATACGATGCGCGGCTCGCGCGCTGGATGGTGACGCCGCTGGTCGACACGCGGGTCACGCCGAACCACCTCACGACGCTGCGCCTGATCGTCGGCCTCGCCTGCGCGTGGGCATTCGCGCAGGGCGGCTATGCGATGGCCAACCTGGGCGCCGTGCTGCTCGTCCTGTCGAACTTCATCGATCATACGGATGGCGAACTGGCGCGCGTCAGCGGCAAGACTAGCCGTCTCGGTCACTTCTACGATCTCGCGTCCGACGCCTTCGTCACGGTGCTGCTGTTTGGCGGTATCGGCATGGGCGTGGCGGCCGGCGCTCCGGGGCAATATGCAGTGCCTCTGCCGCTGTCTGCCTCGGTGCTCGGCTGGATGGCCGGGGTTGCCGTCGCCCTGATCTTCTTCCTGCGCATGCGCATCGAGGAACGTGTCGGCAAGGCCGGCACGACACAAGCGCGCCTCGGCGGGTTCGAGACGGAAGACGTGCTTTACCTGATGCCGCTCGTCACGCTGTTCGACGGCACGCGCGGCTTCCTGATCGCCGCCGCCATCGGCGCGCCGCTCTTCGCGCTGCTGGTCATCGTCGACTACGTGCGCGCAATGCGCCGCCCGCTGCCGGTGGAGATGAGCGAGGCGCTCCAACGGTCGGCTGCCGCCCCGGCAGGCGCTGCGGCGCCGGCCGCGCTGCCAGCGCGCACGGCTTTCACGGCGGATGCCGACATCGAACGGGTGCTGGACGTCATCGACGTCGACGCGCTCACGCGTGAATTCAAATCGCAGGACGCCTTCGTCTATCTCGAGACGTTCCTGCCCGACGCCGTCATGCAACCGTTGATCGCTGCCGCCCGCGCGGTGACACCGAACGTGAACCGTAACTACCTGCCCGGTCACAAGCAGGGAGGCAGCGTGAGCCGCCACACGCTCGACGAGCACGCCCCGTTCGTGGCCGAGTTGTACCGCTCGCCGGCGCTGATGCGCTTCCTGGAGCGTCTGGCTGGCGAGAAGCTGCTGCCGTCGCCGCAGGACGACCCGCACGCCTATGCGCTTTACTACTACACGCGTCCTGGCGATCACATCGGCTGGCACTACGACACGTCCTACTACAAGGGCCGCCGCTACACGCTGTTGCTGGGTGTAGTGGATCAATCGAGCTGCCTGCTCGAATACCGTCTTCACACGCGCAACCCCGGCGTGCCGCAAGTCGATGGTGCCGTCGCGTATCCGCCCGGCGCGCTGGTGTTCTTCGACGGCGACAAACTGCATCACCGCATCACACCGCTCGGCGAGAACGAGGAGCGCATCTCGCTCACGTTCGAGTACGTGACCGATCCGCGCATGGGCGCGTGGCAGCGCTTCATCTCGAACATGAAAGACGCGGTCGCCTATTTTGGATTCCGGCAAGTGTTTCGTCAGCTATTGGGACGGACGAAACGCTAAATGAACCGGACTGCCATCGTCTCTCTCACCCTTGGCTTCGCCCTTTTCGTCGCCCTGTTGATCTGGCAGGGCACGGGATCGGTGATGTCCACGCTGGCCGTCGCCGGCTGGGGACTCCTGCCTGTCGCCGCGTTTCACCTCGTGCCGCTGCTGCTCGACGCCGCCGCCATCCAGGTGCTGGTCGCCAAATCGTGCTCGCTGCGCCGCGCCACCCTCACCCGCTGGGTGGGCGAGTCGGTCAACAGCCTGTTGCCCGCCGGACAGATCGGCGGGCCGATTGCGATGGTGCGCCAGATGAAGCAGCGCGGAATGGCCGGGCGCGAAGCCGCGGCGGCCATCACGGTCAGTACAACGCTGCAAGCCGTGGCGCAGATTGTGTTTGCGCTCCTGGGACTGGCCGTTTTCGGCATCAGCGCCACGCACCGCTCCGATGACGGCCTATGGCTGCCGATGCTGCTCGCCACCGCGCTTATCTCCGCTCTGCTCTATGCGTTTTACGCGGCGCAGCGGCGCGGCCTCTTCGGTTGGGCGTTTCGCCTGCTCTCGAAGCTGTCGTCCAAGCGCGACTGGTCGTCGCTGCTCGACCGGGCCGACGCCGTCGACGACATCGTGCAACGCATGTACGGCCAGCGCCGTGAGGTGCTCGCAAGCTTCTCGCTCAGTCTCGTGGGCTGGATCGTCGGCACCGGGGAGGTCTGGTTGATTCTGCAGTGCATCGGGTACCCGGTAAGCTGGGTCGACGCCTTGCTGCTCGAAAGCCTCGGGCAGGCCATTCGCGGCGCCGCGTTCTTCGTGCCGGGCTCACTCGGCGTGCAGGAAGGCGGGTACCTGCTGCTCGCCCCGCTCGTGGGTCTGCCGGCCGACGCCGCGCTGGCCCTCTCGCTGGCCAAGCGTACGCGCGAGCTGCTGCTCGGCGTGCCCGGCCTCGTCTATCTGCATTTCTCCGAACGCGGCTGGCGCCGCCAGCGGGCCGCGCAAGACAGCGCGTCGCTGCCTGCCGCCACCGATACCGCACCGCTTTAAAGAAGGATATCGACCATGCGGGCCATCATTCTCGCAGCAGGCATGGGCCTGCGTTTGCTCCAGCCGGAAGACAAGCAGTCGCCCAAGTGCCTGCTCGAGTTCGACGGTATGTCGTTGCTGGAGCGCCACTTGCGCATGCTGGCCGCGGCCGGCATCACTGACGTCGTGTTGGCGCTCGGCTTCCATCACGAGCAAGTGAGCGAGGCCATCGAGCGGCTGAACTGGACACCGCGTCCGCAGATCCGTCTCAATTCCGAGTTTCATCTGGGCAGCGTGCTGACGCTGCACACCGCCGCCGACGCCATGACAGCGGGAGGGGACGTACTCGTCATGGATGCCGACGTGCTCTACGACCAACGTATCTTCAACGCCCTGGTCGCGGGCAAGACGGCAAACCGCCTGCTCATCGACCGCGACTTCGAGGTCGGCGACGAGCCGGTCAAGCTGTGCCTGCGCAACGGAGTGCCGGTCGAGTTGCGCAAGCAGGTCATGGTCGGTCTCGACTACGACACCGTCGGCGAATCGGTCGGCTTCTTCCGGTTCAACGAAGCGACGGCCACGCGCCTTGCGGAAATCACGCGCGATTACGTCGAATCGGGTCGCGCCAAGCTGCCGCACGAGGAAGCCGTGCGCGATTTGCTGCTCGAGCGCGGCGCGCAATTTGAAACAGCCGACGTCACGGGCTTCCCCTGGATCGAAATCGACTACCCTGAAGATGTGAAGCGCGCCGCCGACCAGGTGCTGCCACAACTCGAACCGCTCACGATGGTGTCCGAATGAACGCGCCCGACACATTCGCTCCTCCGCCGGTCGCGACCCGTGCGTCGCAACTGCGCGACATGCTGCGCTGCCCGCAGCTCGAATTCCTGATGGAAGCCCACAACGGCCTGTCCGCGCGCATCGTGCGCGAAGCCGGTTTCAAGGGCATCTGGGCGTCCGGACTCGCGATTTCGGCGCAGTTCGGCGTGCGCGACAACAACGAGGCGAGTTGGACGCAGGTGGTCGAGAACCTCGAATTCATGGCCGACGCCAGCCAGTTGCCCATCCTGCTCGACGGCGACACCGGCTACGGCAACTTCAACAACATGCGCCGCCTCGTGCGCAAGCTCGAGCAACGCGGCGTGGCCGGCGTGTGCATCGAAGACAAAGTCTTTCCGAAGACCAACAGCTTCATCGGCGGCGAACGCCAGCCACTCGCCGATATCGACGAGTTCTGCGGCAAGATCAAGGCCGGCAAAGACTCGCAGGCCGACGACGACTTCTCCATCGTGGCGCGCGTTGAAGCGCTGATCGCCGGCTGGGGCATGGAAGAGGCGCTGCGCCGTGCCGAGGCCTATCGCCAGGCGGGGGCGGATGCCATCCTGATTCACAGCAAGCTGAGCCGCGCCGACGAGATCGTGCAATTCGCCCGGGAGTGGGGCCGCCGCTGCCCGCTCGTGATCGTGCCGACCAAGTACTACAGCACGCCGACCGACGTGTTCCGCGAAGCGGGCATCAGCGTCGCCATCTGGGCGAATCACCTGATTCGCTCGGCCACGTCGGCCATGCAGGCCGTGGCGGCCGAGATCCACCGCAGCGAGACGCTCGTCAACGTCGAAGACCGCATCGCGACCGTCGACGAGATCTTCCGCCTGCAGGACACCGCCGAATACAGCGAAGCCGAGGACCGCTACCTGTCGGCCGCGAACGGGCCGCGCTCGGCGATCGTGCTGGCCGCGAGCCGTGGCAAGAACCTCGAGAGCGTGACGACCGACCGCCCGAAGGTGATGCTTCCCGTGGCGGGCAAGCCGTTGCTGCGCTGGCTGGTCGACGGCTTCAAGAAGCAGAACGTGAACGACATCACCGTCGTGGGCGGCTATCGCGCCGACGCGATCGACACGGCGGGCATCACGCTCGCGATCAACGAGCGTTACGCCGAGACCGGCGAACTTGCTTCGCTCGCGCGCGTGGCGAACGCGTTCGCGCACGACACGGTCGTGTCGTACGGCGACCTGCTGTTCCGCAGCTACATCGTGCGCGATCTGGTCGAGAGCGAGGCCGACTTCACGGTGGCGGTCGACTCAACGGCGGCGACAACCGCGCAGGCGGCCAACGCCAGCGTGCGCGACTTCGCCTATTGTTCCGCCGGCGACGATCGCGGCCTGTTCGGCCAGCGCGTACTGCTGGAGACGATCAGCCCCGACGCTGCGCACGCCGGGCGTGCGCCCAATGGCCGCTGGATCGGCTTGCTGGGGGTGCGAGGCGATGACGCCCGCGCGCGGTTGCTGCGCGTCTTCGCGGCCCTGCAGGCCCGCGCGGACTTCGACCGGCTCGGCATGCCCGACCTGATCAACGCCCTCGCCGCCGACGGCGCCAGCATCGAAGTGCAATACGTGCACGGCCACTGGCGCGGGGTGAACGACATGGACGAATTCCGCCACGCGGCCGACTTCGCACATGGCCAGACGCCGTTGGGCGGCGCCGCGACGGAGACCCCGCATGATTGAGGCCGGACAGTTCGTCGAAGCCGCACGCCAACACGGCTTCACGTGGTACACCGGTGTGCCGTGCTCGTTCCTCACGCCGTTCATCAACTATGTGCTGCAGGATCCGACGCTGCACTACCTGTCGGCCGCCAACGAAGGCGACGCGGTCGCCATCGCCGCCGGGGCGACGCTCGGTGAAGGCCATGGCGCTCGCGCGGTCACGATGATGCAGAACTCGGGCCTGGGCAACGCCGTGAGCCCGCTGACCTCGCTCACGTGGACCTTCCGACTGCCGCAGTTGCTGATCGTGACGTGGCGCGGTCAGCCGGGCATTACCGATGAGCCGCAACACGCGCTCATGGGCCCGATCACGCCCGCGATGCTCGACCTGATGGAAGTTCCCTGGGAGTTGTTCCCGACCGAACCCGAGGCCATTGCGCCGGCGCTGGCGCGTGCCGTTCATCACATGGACGAGACCGGTCGCCCCTATGCGCTCGTGATGCAAAAGGGCAGCGTCGCACCCTTCCCGCTACAACCGGCCGAGCGCCCCGCGCGTCCGGCGCAACCCGCCCCGGTATCGCTCATGCGAGACGTCGCGCCGGCCGAGTTGCCCACGCGTCGCGACGCCCTGGCGCGCATCATCGCCCGGACGCCGCTCGAAGGCACCGTCGTGCTCGCGTCGACCGGCTTTTGCGGACGCGAACTCTACGCGCTCGACGACCGCGCCAACCAGCTCTACATGGTCGGGTCGATGGGATGCGTGACGACATTGGCCCTGGGCCTCGCGTTGTCGCGCCCCGACCTGCGCGTGGTTGCGCTCGACGGCGACGGCGCCGCGCTGATGCGCATGGGCGCGTTCGCGACGTTGGGCGCTTACGGCCCGTCGAATCTCGTGCATCTGCTGCTCGACAACGCGTCGCACGACTCGACCGGCGCACAGGCCACGGTCTCGCCAACGGTCTCGTTCGCGGGCGTCGCGGCGGCCAGCGGCTACGCGCTCGCGCTCGAAGGCGACACGCTGGACGTCATCGAAGCCTTGTTCGACGCCCCCGCCGCCCGCCCGAGCGACGGCCCGCGCTTCGCTTGTCTGAGCACGCGTCCGGGAACGCCTGACGGGCTGCCACGCCCGAAAGTCACGCCCGAAGCGGTCAAGTCACGCTTGATGGACCACATTGCACAACGCGCGCAGACTTCTGCCTGAGCGTCCCCCCTTTCAAAAAAACTGCCGAGGAACCTTCGCCATGCTGTTACTGAATCCGGGCCCTGTTACGCTGACCGAGCGTGTCCGCAAGAGCTTGCTGCAACCCGATCTGTGCCACCGCGAGCCCGAATTCTTCGACCTGCAGGATGAGGCGCGCGCGCGTCTGGCCGCCGTGTATGGCCTCGATCCGGCCGTGTGGACGCCGGTGCTGATGACCGGCTCGGGCACCGCCGCCGTCGAGAGCATGACGGCAGGCCTCGTGCCGGAAGGCGGCCGCCTGCTGATCGTCGAGAACGGCGTGTATGGCGAGCGCATCTCTCAGATCGCAAAGCAATACCGCATCGATCACGACGTCATCCATTTCGAGTGGATGCAAGCGCCCGACCTGGCGCAGATCGTCGACAAGCTCGACACCGCGGGCGATCGTCCGTACACCCACCTGTCGATCATCCACCACGAGACGACGACGGGCCGCCTGAACGATCTGACCGGGCTCGCCGGTGCGTGCCGTGAGCGCGGCATCGGCCTGCTGGTCGACGGCGTGAGCAGCTTTGCCGCCGAAGCCCTCGACTTCAACGATGCCGGTATCGTGGCCGTGGCCGCCACCGCGAACAAGTGCGTGCATGGCGTGCCGGGCGTGTCGTTCGTGATGGTGCGCAAGGACGCCCTCGCCAAGGCCGCGAGCCGCACGTATTACCTCGACATCGCGCGTCTGGCCAAGCTTCAGGCCGAGCGCAACACGCCGTTTACGCCGTCGGTGCATGCCTACTACGCGCTCGTGGAAGCGCTGCGCGAACTCAACGACGCCGGGGGGTGGCAAGCACGTCACGCCCATTACGGCGCGCTCGCCGAGCAGGTGCGCGCCGGTCTGGCCGCACTGGGCATCGACGGTGCACTGCCGCCGGGCGAGTCGTCCGTGGTGCTGCGGGCCTACAAGCTGCCCACCGGGGTCGACTATCCGCGCCTGCACGACTGGCTCAAGGCCGACGGCTTTGTGATCTACGCCGGCCAAGGCGGACTGTCGAAGGAATTGTTCCGCATCTCGACGATGGGCAACCTCACGACCGCCGACATCGACCGCCTGCTGGCGTCCTTCGCCCGGCTGGTGAAGTGAGCGCGGGAACGAACCTTTGACCATGACCGAATTGCTCGCCGGCGTCTCCTCCCCAGCCGACCTGCGTGCGCTCTCGCGCGCCGACTTGCGCCGCGTGGCCGACGAATTGCGCGCCTGTGTGCTCGATAACGTTTCGCGCACCGGCGGCCATCTATCGTCCAACCTGGGCACGGTCGAACTGACGATCGCGCTGCACTATGTCTTCGACACGCCCAACGATCGCATCGTGTGGGACGTGGGACACCAGACCTATCCCCACAAGATCCTCACCGGTCGCCGTGGGGCGATGCCAACGCTGCGGCAATGGCACGGACTGTCGGGCTTTCCGAAGCGCGACGAATCGCCTTACGACACGTTCGGCACGGCGCATTCGAGCACGTCGATTTCGGCGGCACTCGGCATGGCGCTGGCCAGCCGGGTCAAGGGCGAGAAGCGTCACGCCATTGCCGTGATCGGTGACGGCGCGATGACGGCGGGCGAAGCGTTCGAGGCCCTGAACAACGCGGGCGTCCACGAGGACCTGCCCTTCCTCGTCGTGCTCAACGACAACGACATGTCGATCTCGCCCCCGGTCGGCGCGCTCAATCAGTACCTCACGCGGCTGATGTCCGGGCAGTTCTACTCGGCGGGCAAGGAGAGCGTGCGCCAGTTGCTGCGCAACGCGCCCGCGCCGATGCGCGAGCTGGCCCACAAGCTCGAAGAGCACGCCAAGGCCCTCGTTTCCCCCACGGGCACGATGTTCGAGGAGTTCGGCTTCAATTACCTGGGCCCCATCGACGGCCACGATCTCGACGCGCTGATTCCCGCGCTCGAGAACATCAAGGCGCTCAGGGGGCCGCAGTTCCTGCACGTCGTCACGCGCAAGGGACGCGGCTACAAGCTCGCCGAGGCCGATCCGGTTCTCTATCACGGCCCCGGCAAGTTCAATCCGAGCGAAGGCATTCGGCCGGCCGCACCGGGCACTGTCTCGGCCAAGACCTATACGCAGGTCTTTGGCGAATGGATGTGCGATGCGGCGGCCGCCGACCCGCGTGTCATCGGCATCACACCGGCCATGCGCGAAGGCTCCGGCCTCGTCGCGTTCGAGCAGCGCTTTCCCGAGCGCTACTATGACGTCGGCATCGCCGAGCAACATGCGGTGACGTTCGCAGGAGGATTGGCGACCGAAGGGCTCAAGCCCGTCGTGGCCATCTATTCGACGTTCCTGCAACGCGCCTACGACCAGTTGATCCACGATGTGGCCTTGCAGAACCTGCCGGTCGTCTTCGCGATCGATCGCGGCGGCCTGGTCGGCGCGGATGGCGCCACCCATGCGGGCGCCTATGACATCGCCTATCTGCGCTGCATCCCGAACATGGTGGTGATGGCCCCCGCGGACGAAAACGAATGCCGTCGGATGTTGCAGACGGCGCTCGGAATCGACGGCCCCAGCGCCGTGCGTTATCCGCGTGGCACCGGTCCCGGCGTAACGATCGAATCGGGGTTGTCGACGCTGCCCGTGGGCCGGGCCCAGATACGGCGTCGAAGCGCCGCCCCGGCAGGCCGTCGCGTGGCGATGCTGGCGTTCGGCTCGATGGTCGCACCGGCGGAACAGGTGGCCCACGAGTTCGACGCGAGTGTCGTCAACATGCGCTTCGTCAAGCCGCTCGACGACGCGACGCTGCTTGACATGGCGCGCACGCACGACCTCGTCGTCACGCTCGAAGAGGGCGCGGTGATGGGCGGTGCGGGCACGGCCTGTGTCGAGGCGCTCAATGCCAATGGCGTGCAAGTCCCACTGCTGCAATTGGGCTTGCCGGACACCTACATCGATCAAGGCACGCCCGCGCAACAACTCGCGTCGGTCGGGCTCGACGCCCCGGGCATCGCGGCGTCGATTCGCCGGGCGCTGGCCGAGCGTCTCGGCGGCAAGGTCGAGGCGGTGCCGTCGGCGACCTGAGTGCGGCGGTTTATCCCGCTCGGTTCAGCGCATCCGATTCAGCGCATCCAAAACGACAAACGGCACCTTTCGGTGCCGTTTTTCCTTGCGTCGCTGCCGTCAGGTTGTTGGCGGCGGCGCCGGCTTCTTGCGCGGCTTGCCCATGAGCACCGGCTGGAAGAACACGGCGCCGATCAGCGTGCAGACGAGCGAGAGCGCCAGCAGCTTGCCCATGCTCGACGTGCCCGGGTGATGCGACAGCCACAGGCTGCCGAAGGCGATGCCCGTGGTCGCGGCCGACAGCACGATCGCCTGCGTCAGACCCGATGCGAGCAGCCGCGTCTGCCCGTGACGCCATGCGATCACGTAGTAGATCTTGAACGCCACGCCCACGCCCAGCAGCAATGGCAGTGCGATGATATTCGCAAAGTTCAGCGGCAGGCCGATCAACACGCTGAGTTCGAGCGTGACGCCCGCCGAGACCAGCAGCGGCACCAGCGTGCGCAGCACGTCGCCCGTCGCCAAAGTTGCGCAGCCCCAGCCATAGCAGCAAGGTGATCGAAAGCAACGCCAGCGCCCCCGCCTCGATGAACGCGCGAATGATCGTGTCGGCCGAGCGCAGGATCGAGATCGGTCCCCCTACGGCGTCCGGGGTGGTCGCCAGCACGGCGGCACTGAACTTGCGCAGCATGGCGTCGTCACTCGGATCCGCGCCCTTCGCCACGCGCGGCGAGATGTTCACGAGTGCGCGCCCATCGGCCGCCACCCATTGCGAGGCGATGTCCTCGGGCAGCGACTCGCGCGTCACGGCATGCGGCTGCAGGGCATCGCGCAACTGACCGAGCGCGAGCTTCAACGGCTCGGCGATCGCCCGATCCGCGCGATCGCGTGTCGCGGCGTCGGCCGCGGCGAGCTTGCGCAACGC
>NZ_KB290524.1:0-3411 GCF_000282835.1 Pandoraea sp. B-6
GCGGTGTTGGCGGTGGTGTCCCCGGCATTGGCAGCGACATTGGCCGACGCGGCAGGGATCGTCGGCGGGCCGAGATCGAAGCGCGTCAGCGAGGCCGACGGTGCCGGGGCGGCGCACCCCGCCACCAGCACCACCGCGGCGGCGCAAAGCCACCCGGCGGCGAGCGCACGCTTGCCGCCGGGTGGCGCGACACCTGCCTCGCTGACTTTGCCCGCGTCGATCGGCTCAATCATCTCGATACCCTCTTGCATGACGGTGTTGCGCATTATTGACGTTCTCCCCCGGGCCACGAAAAACCCGCTTCGCCCGGACCGGGCGGCGGCGGCGACGTGCCGAAGAGCAGCGCGCGCGGATTGCGATTGATCGTCTCGGCCGCTTGCCCGACCGCCTGCGTCGTGAAGCGCAGATCGTCCGAGAGCGTGTTCAGGCGCGGCAGCGCTTCCTGTTGCAGCGACCCTTCGAATGTTTCCATCGTTCCCTGGAACGCCGCCAGACTCGACGCCGCCTGATCGGCCGCGCGTCCCACGCTATCCAGGTTGCGCACGAGCGGCCCCTGAGGATCGGTCAATTGATCGGTCAGACGATGGGCCCCGGCAAGCGTGCCGGTGAGTTCGCGCACGGTGTCCGGCAACTGCGCCGTGACGGGCTCGAGCTGCTGCGCCACGCGATCCACGCTTTGCGCCGCGGCCTTCACGCTGTTGATCGAATCGAGCATGGCCTGCCGGTTGTCGGGCGACAACAGCGTATTGACCGAAGACGTTGCCTCTTCGAGCTGATGTACCAGGTTGTTGCCGCGCCGCTGCAGTTCGTCCACAAAACTCGGGCGCAGTCGCAATTGCGCGACGTGCTTCTCGGACGACGGCAGCAACGTTCGGTCATGCCCGTCGTCGTCCAGTTGTACGAAGGCCAGCCCCGTAACCCCTTGATAGCTCAACGTGGCGAACGTCGACCGGGTCATCGGCGTGCCTTCGTTCACGAGAATGCGGATCAGAATCTGCCCAGGCGTGCGCGGGTCGAACTTGATCGACTCGACCTTCCCGACGGACAGACCGCGATACCGCACGGCGGATTCCGGATTGAGTCCGGTCACGTTGGTGTGCGAGACCAGATCGTAGGGAAGGCGCACACGATTGTCGCGATTGAACCAGTACACCGACGCGGCGACAGCGGCAAGCAACACCAGCGTGAAGAGGCCCGCCATGAAAGCGTGCGATTTATTTTCCATCGTCGAGTAACTCCGAAATCTTGGCGCGCCGCGCCGCAGGCAACGCGAGCAACGCGCGTCTGCCGCGTTCACCGAGGAAGAAGCTGTGGATGAACGGGTGATCGACACGGACCACGTCTTCCACCGGCGCATTGACGAGCACCCGACGCTCGGCGAGCACCGCCACGCGCGTGGCGAGCATCATCACCGTGTCCAGATCATGCGTGACCATGACGACGGTCAGGCCCAGCGAGCGGTGCAGGCCGCGAATCATGTCCACGAACTCGTCTGACGCCTGCGGATCAAGCCCAGCCGTGGGCTCGTCGAGAAAGAGCAGTTCCGGCTCCAGCGCAATGGCCCGCGCGATCCCAACGCGCTTGATCATCCCGCCCGACAGCTCCGACGGCATGCGGTTGGCCATGCGCCCCGACAGCCCCACCATCTCGAGCTTGTACATCACGACATCGCGAATCAGATCTTCCGAGAGCGTGTGCAGTTCGCGCAGCGGTTGCGCAATGTTGTCGAACACCGTCATCGCGGAGAACAGTGCACCGCGCTGAAACAACATGCCCGAGCGGCGGCGCAGCAGGTGCGCGCTGCGCCGATCGATCGTCGTGATGTCGTGACCGAAGACGCTGATGTGGCCAGTGGTCGGCGACTCCAGCCCGATGATCTGGCGAATCAGCGTGGTCTTGCCCGAGCCTGAGCCGCCGACAAGCGCAATGATCTCGCTTTGCCGTACGGTGAGATCCAGATGCTCATGAATCGTGTGCGTACCGTAGCGCTTCGTGAGATCGTGCACCTCGATCACCGGGTCGGCGTCGCCCGGCAGGCTTGACGACACAGGCGGACAACCCGCCGCGGCGCCGGATATCACATCGCTGGCGTAAGCCTGCGCGACGGGAGCGGCCGCGACGGCCGACGTGGCGAGCGCTGGGGCCCGATCGGGCACGGGGGATTGGGACATCAGCCGATCCCCGTGTTGCGAAACAGAATCGCGAAGATGGCATCGGCCAGAATCACGACGGTGATCGAGGTCACCACGGACTGTGTCGTGCCCTCCCCCAGGCTCTGCGTGTTCGGTTTGACCCGCATGCCGAAATGGCAGGCCACGAGTGCGATCAGCATGCCGAAGACGCCCCCTTTTCCCAGGCCGATCCACAGATTGGCGATGGGCACGGCATTGGGCAACGTGGTGAAGAAGTAGCGCAGTCCGATACCGAGTTCGTACTTTGCCGCGAGCGCGCCGCCGAGCAGCGCGATGATGTTTGTCCACATGACCAGCAGCGGCATGGCAATGGCCAGCGCAATGACCTTCGGCAGAACGAGCCGCAACCCGTGCGGAATATCCATTACGCGCATCGCGTCGAGTTCTTCGGTCACGCGCATCACGCCGAGCTGGGCGGTGATGGCCGACCCCGAGCGACCCGCCACGAGAATCGCGGAAAGCACCGGGCCGAGTTCGCGGATCACGGCGAGACCGAGGATGTTGACGATGAACGTGCTCGCCCCATACAACTTGAGTTGCTGGGCCGACAGATAGGACAACACGATGCCGATCAGAAACGCCACCAGCGCCGTGATACCGAGTGCCTTGGCCCCCGCGCTGTAGATATTGGCGGACATCTCCAGCCATGGCGCGCGAACCGGATGACGAATGACGCGGCCGAGGTCGATCACGAAGCGTCCGAACATCGTGACGCCGTCGCGCAAATGCTCGCCCAGCGTGAAGAGCGACGCCCCCAGCCGGCTGATCGGATCGAGGCGGCGGGTGGGCGCCGGACTCTGTCGCGAGCGATCGAATTCGGCGAGGTGATCGAAGAGCGCCCGCTGTGTCGGCGTAAGCGCGACGCGCTCGGGAAACCGACGTTGCCAATAGCGCCACAGCGCCTGCGCGCCGACGTGGTCGAGCCGTTCGACGCGGGTCAGGTCCCACGCCAGGTCGCCCTGCGGCAGCGAATCGACCAGGCGCAGCAGCGTCTTCTTGCGCTGCGAGAGGGCGAGCGCTGTCCACAGGCCGTGCAGCATGACCACCGGGCCTTGCGCCGTGGTGGTCAGCTCCAGAGTGGGCACGGCATCGAGGTTCAAAACAGACGATCTCCTGGCGACAAACTCGTCGAAATCCGGCAAAACGCGGTCATTGTACGGTACAGGGGCGACCGGTCGATGGCAACCCGGCGCAGGCTGAAAACGCGTCGGCGCTGGCC
>NZ_KB290524.1:3421-14407 GCF_000282835.1 Pandoraea sp. B-6
CCTCGGACAATACCGAAAAACGGGGACGACGGCAGTGCAGACCGGCGCGGCGCCGGCCTCGCCGCTACAATAGCAACCATGAATAAAGCCGCGCCCTCCTCGCCGAACGCCCCCCTCGCCCCTATGGCGGCGGATTCGTCTGAACGCCCCGCCGACGCGGGTGGCGAGCCGTCGCGCGACACCGCATCCCGCCAGCTCGATGGCGACCGAATTCGCTCGGCGCTGGCCGCCACTTGCCGCGACTGGCAGATCGACGTGGTCGAGACCACGGGCTCCACGAACCTCGATCTGCTGACCCGCCTTCGCCGGGACGCGTCGTGCGCGCCCCTGCTGCGCGCCGCGATGCGCCAGACGGGCGGTCGCGGACAACGTGGCCGCGCATGGCAGAGCGTGCCGGGCGACAGCCTGACGTTTTCGCTCGCCTATACGATGCCTGGCGGACCGGCCGAACTGGCCGGGTTGTCGCTTGCGACAGGCGTCGCGGTGGTGGAAGGGCTCTCTGATCTGCCGCTGTCGGCGCCGCACGCGCTCGGCCTCAAATGGCCCAACGATGTGCTGCTGCGCGGCGGCAAGCTGGCGGGCATCCTGATCGAGACGCTCCCGGCCGGACCGGGCCGCATCGGCGTCGTGATCGGCATCGGGGTCAATCTTCGGCGGGCTGCGGACGTCGCCGCCCGCATCGACAACGCCGCGCCTTCCGACGACGGCACGACCTCATCTGCCGCCGTGCCGGTCACGCCGCCGGCGGCGCTCGAATCGGTGCTGGTCGATCCGGATATGTCGACGGTGTTGATCGCATTGGTCCAGCGTCTCGCCACCATGCTGAATCGCTTCGCCGTGCATCGTTTCGGTGTCTTCCGTGACGACTGGGAAGCCATGCACGCCTATGGCGGAGCGTCGATTCGCGTCATCGAAAATGGTCGCGATCTGTTGCAGGGCGTGGCGCTCGGCGTCGACTCGCAAGGTCGGCTGCGCGTCGCGACCCCTGACGGCGAGCGCACGATTGCCAGCGGAGAAGTCTCCGTGCGATTGCTCGATGCGTCTGGCACGCGTGACGCCCAACGGGGCCGTGGATGAGCGCCGCCCGACAGACGCCGCCCCCACGACCGGTGGACACCGCGAAGTCCGCGGCAACGGCGGCGGACACTCGCCTTGCGAAGACATCGCGCGGCAGCCTCGACACACAGGGCGCAAGCAGCGCTGACGGTGCACCTTGGCTGCTCGTCGATGCCGGCAACAGCCGGATCAAATGGGCGCTTGCGCCGGCCGTGCGCCCAGAGGGTTGGAGCGCAGCGGCGCCGTCCTTTCTGGCCAGCGGTGCGGTCGATCACGCCGAATGGCGCACGCTCGCCACGCAAATTCGCGCGGGCTGGGCCGCGCTGGTCTCGGGCTCGGGAGAGGCTCACTTCGCGCCGAACATGGCACCGCTCGCCACCGGCCAGGGCCGACAGGACGAAAGCTTCGTCTGCCCTGCACCCGCGGGTGTCTGGCTTGCCAATGTGGCGGGCGAACCCGCGGAACAAGCCGTGCGCATGACACTGCAAACGCTGTGGGGCATGGCGTCGACCGATTGGCTGCAGGTCTTGCGCGCCAGCGAATCGCGAGCGGGGGTGCGCAATGGTTATCAAGTCCCCACACAGCTCGGCAGCGACCGCTGGGCCAGCCTGATCGGCGCGCACGCCGCGTGGCCGGGCGAACATCTGCTGATCGTCACGTTGGGCACGGCCACCACCGTCGAAGCCTTGTGTGCCGACGGCGATTATCTCGGCGGGCTGATCGCCCCGGGGCCCGCACTGATGCTCCAGTCGCTGGCCCACGGTACCGCACAATTGCCGACGCTCGACGCCACCATGCCAACCGGCGGACAAGCATTCGCATGCAGCACGACCGATGCCATCCTGCGCGGATGCGCCGCGGCGCAAGCCGGCCTGGTCGAGCGCAGTCACGCACAACTGCAGGCACAACTCGGCGCACCCGTGCGTTGCGTGCTCTCGGGCGGCGCACGCCAGGCGCTCGCGCACACCCTGACCATGCCCGTTACCGAACACGATCAACTGGTACCGGCCGGCTTATACGAGGTGGCACTTCGGGCTGCCGAGTGCGGCGCAGCGGCGAGCGCGACATCCGCCCCCCACATGACCGATATTTCGGTATCCCCATCGCAAGATGCCGATCCATCCCCCGGGGGTGCTTGAGATGTTGCGTGCGCTGTTGCTTGTCATGTTTCTCGCGGCGAATGCAGCACTCGCCGCTGTGCAGTTCGGCTGGCTGAAATGGCACGATGTGCTGCCTGCCACCGGCCGCGAACCGGCGCGGGTCGAAAGGCAACTCGAACCGGAGCGAATCCGCTTGACCGGAGCAGCGATCAGCGGTCAGTCGCCCGCCGCCTCCCTCCCTGTCGGTGCGTCGGGCGGGAGACACGAATCGCAAGCCTCAGGAGCGGCGACGTCGGCCGGCGCTTCAGGCGCTTCAGGGGCGACCGCCGCATCGGCAGGGTCTTCCAGCCCCGGAACGTCCGAGTCGGCATTGACGACGATGGCCGCAAGCCGGGCCGTCGCCGCCGCGACAACGAACGCGGTATCGGGCGATGCGGCGGCTTCGCAGGCCGCCGCCGCGAAGGTCGCGCCCATCTGTCTGGAAGTCGGCCCGTTCGCCGCCAACGACGCGCAGCAAGCGCGCGGCCTTTTGCTCGCCGCGCTGCCTTCAGGGCAAGGTGACATTCAATCGGTGGCGCTCGACAAGCGGTACTGGGTACATCTCGATCCGGTGCCCAACAAACCCGCCGCCGATAAACAGGTTGCGCAATTGCGTGCAGCAGGGGTGACGGAGTATTTCCTGCTCAACGGCGAAGGCTCGACGCTCGTCGTCTCGCTCGGACTGTTCAACGACAAGGAGCGTGCGGTGCGCTTGATGACCGCCGCGCAGAAGCGAGGCATCACGCCGCAACTGAGCGAAAGGCCCAATGCCAAGAGCCGGATCGTCTACCGGATTGTCGGCATCAACGCGAACGCGGCCGCCCAGATTCGCGGCGTCGTGACACAACAATGGACGGCGCAGTGGGTGCGGACATGCCCCGCCCCGGCCGGTAGCGCGCCGGGGTAATTGAACCGGCCTGCGCCTGGCTCAGCCGACGCGCTTCAACGACACGACCGGCCGCACAATCCCGGTCTGGATACCCCGTGCGTTCTTGACGATCGGCGACACCCACGGCGCCAGTCCGGTCGCCTCGGGCGACTCGACCAACCCGAGAGCCTTGAGTACGGCCACCGCTGCGGTATATAGCGCACGCATATTGCCGTCGACAACTTTGATGGCAATGCCCAGGCCCGCCGAGCGAACGCCGATCGTCTGCACGCCATCGGCGCCGATCTTGGCCACCCAGTCCCCGGGCGCCATGCGCATGAACGCCAGATCGTTGCGCGCCGTGCCGGACACCATCTCCGGCTGCTGCGTCATGGCGGCGAACAAGGTCGAGAGTGCCGCGTCGTCGCTCGCGGCGAGTCGGGCGTACGCGGCAGCGAGCCTGTCGAGCGGCAACGCGTAGTTCGGCGCGGAGCATCCGTCGATGCCCAACGCCAGCGTCTCGCCCTTCACGCCGACGACATCGCCGACGCGTGCGCGAATCGCCTGTTGCAGCGGATGCGCCGGATCCAGGTAGGTATCGAGCGGCAAGCCGTGCTGCGCGCAATACGCGAGAAAGCCCGCATGCTTGCCCGAACAGTTGTGATGCAGCGACGTCGGCTTCAGATCCGCCGGGGCACGTTTTCCGGTGGCGGAGTAAAACGTCGGCATGTGACAGCCGCACTGCAAATGATGCTCGTCGCAACCCGCCTTGCTCAGTAGGCTTTTCACACCATCGACGTGAAACGCCTCACCGGAGTGGCTCGCGCACAGTAGCGCCAGCTCCGGCTGCGTCAGACCGAAATGCGCGACGCCGTCGCCCTCGACGAACGGCAGCGCCTGAAAGGGCTTGAGCGTGGAGCGCGAAAACGTCAGAAACGACGGGTCGCCTGCGGCGTATCGCAAGTGCCCTTGCGCGTCGACCACCGCTACGGCGCCGTAATGCACGCACTCGACGGTATCGACGCCCATCGCGCCGCGCGTGACTTCAACGAGCGGGGCCAGATTCATGATTGGGCGCGCACCTTCTTGAGCAGCGACGTCGTCGAGCGCTGATGTTCGAACGGAATGGCCAACGCCTTGCCGCCCCAGCCACGCACGAGCGCAGACTCCGGCAGCGTGTCCATCTCGTAGTCGCCGCCTTTGACGAGAATGTCGGGACGCACGGCGGCAATCAGCGCCTCGGGCGTCGATTCGCCGAACGTCACGACATAGTCGACGCTTTGCAACGCCGCCAGCAGTGCGGCGCGGTCGTTTTCATTATTGATCGGCCGGTCGTCGCCTTTGCCGAGCGTGCGCACCGAGGCGTCGCTGTTCACCCCGACGATGAGGCACGCCCCCAACGCGCGCGCCTGCGCGAGATAGGTCACGTGACCGCGATGCAAGATGTCGAACACGCCGTTGGTGAACACCAGCGGTCGCGGCAGCGTCGGCGCCAATGCGGCGAGCGCCTCGCGCGGGAGAATCTTGGCCTCGAAATCGGCCGGAGGAATGACTTGGGAAGCGGACATGACGATCGTTCGAAATAGATGCGCTATTGTCCCACGCCGCGTATGTGGCAACAAAAAAGGGGCCGAAGCCCCTTTCCTGTCGAAACCGTCGGCGCCGAACGCGCGATTACGATGCCGTGGCTACGGCCGGTGCGGCCACTGCCGCCAGACGGCTGGTGATTTCCTTGCGGTAACGGTTCAAGTCCTGCGCCGTCGCGAACGTGTGCTCGAACAGCAACGACATGTTGTGCAGAATACGCTCGACGACCTTCTTCTCCCAACTGTCGTCGAACTTGATTTGCTCGTCGAGCCAGTGTTCGAGCCACTCCGGTTCCGGCAAACGCGATTGCACCGTGTCGTTCGGGAACAGGTCCTTGTTCACGTGCAGGTTGGTCGGGTGCAGCGGCTTTTCGGTGCGACGCGCCGACGCCATCAGCACGCCGATCTTCGCGAACGCGGCGCGCGCGTTATCGCCGAAGCTCGTCAGTGCCTTCTTCATGTAGCGCAGATAAGCGCCGCCATGACGCGCTTCGTCGCGCGAGATGATTTCGTAGATGGCCTTGATGACCGGCTCGGTGTGCCATTCGGCCGCACGGCGATACCAGTGATTCAGGCGAATTTCGCCGCAGAAGTGCAGCATCAGTGTCTCGAGCGGCGGGGCCGGATCGAACGGGAAGCGCACGGCGTGCAGCTCGGCTTCGGTCGGCACGAGGTCCGGGCGGAAGCGGCGCAGGTATTCCATGAGCACCAGCGAGTGCTTCTGCTCTTCGAAGAACCAAACGCTCATGAACGCGGAGAAATCGCTGTCGTCACGGTTGTCGCGCAGAAACATCTCGGTGGCCGGCAGCGCCGCCCATTCCGTGATGGCATTCATCTTGATGGTGCGCGCCTGATCGTCGGAGAGTTGGCTTGCGTCGAACTTGTCCCACGGAATGTCCTTCTCCATGTTCCAACGCACTGCCTCCAACGACTTGTACAGTTCGGGATACAGCATTTCGTTCATTTCAATTACCCCCAAGGTCGCGAGACCTTACACCAGGACTCAAGATAGTATTGTGAAAGTTTACGCCGAATTTCGACAGACAAAACGGTGAGCGTGTCGTGGGCGGCCCCCGCCGTCCGACTTCACGTCTTGAACCCTGCCGTCGCTGAAGGACGACGAATTAACGCCTGTAATCTGGCCGCATCCTGGCGATATGGCTTAGAGCGAGCCTACTAAAATATGGCCAAACTCTTGAATCATAACATAAAAGCCGTTTAATCCCGCCAACGTCGCCCCTCGCGTGACAGTAATGCGTCGTAATGTTGACGCCCGTCAAATTGTCACGCAAAGCACCTATGCTCAATGGGCGACAGGCTTTCCGACACACCTTCGGCGGCCAGCCCGGCGCGTGGCCAGCCGCTTGGGCGTCTTGAGCATCAACGCCTGCGAATGCGGACATCACGGCAGCGCGTCAGGGTTTGCCCTTGTGCCATGGGCCTGCGCGCGCGGCGTCCGATGGTCTACGCTGAAATCAATCGTTCCGTAAGTGCGACCGGGTGACAGCCCCCATCCCTGCCGACGCCGACGTTTCCTTTTTCCGCGCCGCGCTTTGAGGAAAGTTCTCAGTCGCAAATACGCAACACGTTGTATCGGCCGGCGCACCGGCAGAACGAGCCATGCGCCGCCAACGGGCCTACCGACTCGACTGGATCCTTGACCGATAAGGAGCCGAGCATGCCCACTCGTCCCGCACTTGCCGCATGGCTACGCACCGTCTGCTTTCTGGCGACGGTGGCAACGGCCCCCGGCGCCCTGGCGTTCGACGCCGGGCAACTCGCGTCGCAAGAAATCCCCACCGCCCATCTGGTCGGCCACGGCTCCTTCACGCGCCTGGGTTTTCATCTCTACGACGCGGAACTCTTCTCAGGCGCCGAGCGCGTCAGCGCGAACTGGAGTGCGCATCCGCTGGTGCTCGATCTGCGCTACGCGCGCGGTTTCAAATCTCATACGCTCGTGCAGCGCAGTCTGATCGAAATGACCAAGCTGCAAGTGGCCACCGATGCGCAACGGGAGCGCTGGGCCGAAGAACTGGCGCGCATCCTGCCCGACGTGACGGCCGGGCAGCACTTGACCGGCGTGTTCCTGCCCGGCGACGGCACGCGGTTCTTCTCGGACGGCAAACTGATCGGTCAAATCGCGGGCGACGCCTTCGGCCGTGCTTTTTTCGCCATATGGCTGGATCCGCGCACCAGTGCCCCCGACCTTCGCGCCGAATTGACCAGCGACGCGCGATAGGTCGCCGGGGCGGCCGACGCCGTCGGGTGTCTCATCCGCGCCACGCACGCTGCAACATCGCGGTGCAAACGTGCGTTGCCGTTGATAATTGACCGAAAGCCGATCCCGACGCCGCGCGCCCGGGATGACGGAGAGCGGCCCCGCCCCGGCCATGGACGGGTCCATCGAATCGCGCTGTCCAGGCGCCCACGCGAGCATGCCTATGGATATCGATCATGCGGCTGCGCTCACGCGCCTGACGCGCTACTTCGAGACCCTCACCCGCCAAAGCGTCGGGAATCTGGGCGAGTTCTACGCGCCCAACGTCTATCTCAAGACGCCGCTGCACGAGGTGCGCAGCGCCGCCGAAGTGGCGACGCTGCTCACGCACCTATTCGAGCGTGTCGACGTGCCGCGCATTGAATTTACCGCCACGCTGCTGCAACACAATCAGGCGCTGCTGGTGTGGAATCTGCATTTCCATACCAAACGGTGGCTTGACGACGAACAGGTCATTCATGGCGCATCGCACCTGCGTCTCGCTGTGGACGGACGCGTGGCCTATCAGCGCGACTATTGGGACGCCACTGAAGATATCTACGTCAAGCTCCCCATCTTTGGACGTTTATTGCGTTGGCTGCGCCATCGACTGTTTCGTTGAGACGTCGGCACACGGCCATTTGCCAAAGGGCAGTTTTCTTCAATACACGGCGTCCGTCGCCGCCTACATTCGGAACCTCGCTTCACCCGCTTTCTTCAGTATCGAGGGATCCGATGACACTTTTCTATTCAATGGCGGCGTTCGCGCTGGCCGCTTCGATCACGCCGGGTCCGGTCAATGTCGTGGCGCTGGGCGCGGGCGCGCGCTATGGCCTCGGACCGAGCCTGCGTCACGTGACCGGTGCGACGGTGGGCTTCGTCGCGTTGCTCGTTGCGGTCGGCTTCGGCGTGCACGAGTTACTGCACCGGATGCCCGTACTGATGCGCGCGATTCAGTGGTTCGGCGTGGCGTTCCTGCTTTATATGGCCTACAAACTGGCGATCGATAACGGCGTGTTGAACGACGCCGACACGCAGCGTGGCCCGACCATATCGAAAGGCGCCGTCATGCAGTGGCTCAATCCGAAAGCCTGGCTCGCGGCGCTGGCAGGAATGGGCGCGTACACGGCAGGTGATCCCGCGCGCATCTGGCAATTCGCGGCGATCTACTTTGTCGTTTGCTGGTGCTCGGTGGGATGCTGGGCCGCCGCGGGTGCGATGTTGCGTCATCGCATGCGCGACGCGCGGCGCGTGCGGCGTCTGAACTGCGCGATGGCGGCGCTGTTGGCGGGAAGTGCCGTGTATCTTGTCGCGACCGGCTAAGGAAACATGCGCCTTCGCGGCGTCGAATCACGCGGCCTGCGGCTCCCGGTAATGCCCCGGCGTCGTGGCGAGGCGTTGTTTGAAGGCGCGTTGGAAATGCGCCTGATCCGCGAAGCCCGCATCGAGCGCCACCTCGGCAATGGCATGTCCACGACGCAGTCGGCGCCGTGCATATTGAATCCGCTGGTCCATGAGAAAGGCGTGCGGCGTGAGTCCGTATTGCTCTCGAAAGACGCGTGTCAGATAAGAGGCCGACAGGCCCGCCGCCGCGCAGATCTGCGCAAGCGTCAGCGCCTCTGTGCAGTGCGCACGGATGAAATCGGCGGCGCGGCGCAGCTTGTGCGAGTCGTCCCGCATCGGTTGCGGCGCAGGGTTCAACCGCTCATGCACGTCGATGAAAAACTGCTGCACCACGCTCTCGCGCTCAAGCCGGTCGCGCGTCGCGTCGGTGCAAACGTCATAGAGCCGGTTAAGCCCCCGGTACAACACCGGATCGTCAGCGGACATCGGGTCGAACAAATGCAGATCCTGTCCATGCCCGAAACCCAGTTCCCGCTGCGTTTCGCGCAACCACGCCGTGTCGACGAACAGCATCCGATAGGCCCACGCCTCGTCGTCAATGGGATTGCAAGCATGCACCGCGTCAGGGTTCATCACGACAACGCTGCCGCGGCCCACCGTCTCGTGTGCCCGACCATTCCGATAGGTACTACGCCCTCCCGTCACGGCGCCGATGGAAAACGTCTCATGGCTGTGCAACGCGTAGCAGACGCGACGCCCATCGCGCACCTCTCGCGCTTCGAGAAACGGCAGCGCCGGATCGCGCCAGAACGTCGACGGGTACGGACACGCAACAGTGGATTTCGACATAGGGGCGGGATCAGTGAGGACAACAACTCATGCGGCCGGCTTGCCAGTATCCGCCACGGCGGCGGGCGACTCCGCCGATAGCGGTGAATTCGCCGGCAATCCGCCGCCCCCGACCGCGCCGGCCTCGACACGATGGAGCGGGCTCGTGCCATCCGCTTCCGCCACGAGCCATGCGGCAATCGCGTCGCGCTGCGCGTAGGCGTCGGCCTCGCCCAGCGCAATGAGTTCCTGCGTATAAGACGACTCGAACAGCAGGTAGCTGGCGAAGGCCGCGCCGCGCGCTTCGTCCGCCCCGATCGCGCCGAGGATCGTACGAACGGCCCGCGGCAACTGCTGCAGATGACGCGCTGCAATCGGCTCGATGCGCTGGCTTGGCGAGATCAAAAGCGTCTCGATGGGCCGCCAGCCGCTGGATTCGCGTTGCGCCTCGGGCACATGCCGCAACACATTGTTGATGTGCTGGAGGCGTTCCAGATCCGCCGACAGGCCGTCGATGAACACGCTTGCGAGCGCCTGCCCGCCGATCTGCGCCAGACTGGGATAGCCACCGATGCGCTCGCCGCTGCTGTCGAGTCCGTACTGTCCGTGCGCCGCGCCAATGATGAGGATGCGGGTGGCGCCCAGATGGATCGGTGGACTGAGCGGCGCAATCTGGCGCATCGATCCGTCGCCGAAATACTCGGGCTGCCCGTCGAGATCGAGCTCGACGGCGGGGAAAAGAAACGGGATCGCACTCGATGCCAGCAAGTGCTGCACGCTCAGCGGCACCGCGCGCGCCAGGCGCAGCGAACGCTTCCAGGCCTGAATCGGCTCGGCGCTCTGGTAGAAGGTGACATGCTTGCCCGACGAGTACGAAAGCGCCGTCACCGACAAAGCCTCGAGCGCCCCCGACGCGAACACGTCGGGCAGTCGATCGAGACGGATCGCACTGCGCAACATGTCGCCGAGTGGCGACCAATCGAACAGCGAGCGCGGTGAGCGACGCAGCGCCCAACCGAGCGAAAGCGCCGCCAGCCAGCGTGCCCCGGTGCCCGCCATGCCCAGCGAGTCCGCGCGGAACACCTGACCGGCGTGAAATTGACGCCACACCGCGTCCAGCTTCATGACCCCATGCTGGAAATCGTCGGCGTGCGACGCGAGCGCGGCAGCATTGATCGCGCCGGCCGAGGTGCCACAGACAATGGGAAACGGAATCGCGCGACGCGACGGCAGAACCTCGCGTTGGATCGCGGCGATCGCGGCCAGCACGCCCACCTGATACCCCGCGCGTGCGCCACCGCCCATCAGGACGAGGCCGGTACGTTCGCCTGAAATCATGGGGGCCTCCTCCCGCCGTGGTCAACGTTGTGGTTGTCGTTGTCGTTGTCGTTGTCGCTATCGCTATCGCCGTGACCGAAGCCGTCGTCGCGTCTACCGCATGTGCCGTTCGTGCGACCGCCCTACCACTTCCAGGCGGCCTGCTTACCCGGCGTCTTGCCTGCGGCGGGCGCGGCCTTCGCCGACGTCTTGGCAGACGTTTTTGCCGCGGCCGACTTCGCCGGCGGCGTCTTGCTGGCCGGCGCACGCTTGGCAGCGGTCTTGCCCGCCGCCTTGCTCGTACCCACCGACCGCTTGGCGGTGCCGGCCTTTGCCGTGGCCTGGCCAGACGCCTGCGTGGGCTTTGCGGGTTTTGCGGGTTTCGCCGGTGCGCTCTGCGTCGCCTTGGCAGCGGCATCCGACATTTGCGCCGCAGCGGCTTCCGTCATTTGGGCCGCCGATACACCGGCCGCCTGCGCAGCAGCGGCAATCTGGTCGAACTGCGTGCGCATGGCGTTGAACCAAAGCGACGGGTCCAACGCACCATAAGCGTTGCCCGCCTGCGCGAACGGCGACTGTGTGTCGCCGCCC
>NZ_KB290524.1:14417-19002 GCF_000282835.1 Pandoraea sp. B-6
GGCTTCCTCGGCCGCGGCCGCCTTGGGTTCCGGTTGCGGATCCGGTTCCGGCTCGGGTTCCGGTGCGCTCGCCTGCGGCTCGACGTCTTGCGCCGGCGCCTCGGCGGCAAACGGCGAGCGCCAGAAGTTCGCCGCGCCCGCCTGTCCGAACGGCGACGCACTCGCCTGCGCGTCGCTCGCGGCGCCGAAGGTGCCGGTGCCGAACGAGCGAAGCGTGGCATAGGTGGCCCGTTGCACTTCGAAGGCCTGGATCGTCGAGCGCAGCACATTCAGATTGAGCGTGAGCCACTGCTCCACCGCTCGCATCTCGGCGATGCGATTCTCGATCTCGTCGGGATCGAGCAATGGCGCCGCGCTCTGCATCAACTGCGTGAGCGGCGAGGTGAATGTCGCGGGCGGGCTGAACGCTTCCCACATCTTCTTGAGAATGTCGAAGCCGTTGGGCATGGCACTCGTCGAATCGCTCATTACAGTCTCCAGTCACGGTCGGGGACGCACGGCCCGCGGGGCAATCCCGGCAAGTCGCGCACATCCTGAGCGCCTTTGCGCGCACGTCGGCGCGCGGAGGGCGTATGGATATGGATCATACGCCGAGCGTGCGCCAGTGGTGTGTCAGAACGGGGCGTCGCCGCTGTAATCGGGCGCGCGGCGCTCGCGCAGCGACGCAATGCCTTCGCGCACGTCCGGCCCCGCGAAGCCCATGAATTCGAGTGCGAGCGACGCATCGAACGAGGGCCCCGCGCTGCGCAACCAGTTGTTGAGCGCGTACTTGGTCCAGCGAATGGCCGTGGTCGAGCCACGCGCCAGCTTGTCGGCCACTTCGAACGCGCGCGGCAGCAGGTCGGCCTCGTCGACGGTGAGCGACACGAGCCCGATGCGCTCGGCCTCTTCGCCCGTGACCGGCTCGCACAGCAGCAGGTAGTACTTCGCCTTCGCCATGCCGCAGAGCAGTGGCCAGACGATGGCGGCATGATCGCCCGCCGCAACCCCCAGCCGCGTATGGCCGTCGATGATGCGCGCCGTCTTCGCGGCAATCGAGATGTCCGCGAGCAGGCCCGCGACCAACCCGGCCCCCACGGCCGGGCCGTGCATGGCGGAGACGATCGGCTTGCTGCAATTGATCACGTTGTAGACGAGATCGCGCGCTTCGCGCCACACGCGGGAGCGCACGGCGAAATCGTCGGCCATGTCTTCCACGAGCGACAGGTCGCCGCCGCCGGAGAACCCCTTGCCTTCGCCTCGAATGACGACCGCGCGCGTCTCGGTGTCGCGATCGATGTCGCGCCACACATCGGCCAGTTCCTGGTGCATGCGATGGTCGGCCGTCGACAGGCCGCTCTTGTTCGCCCCGGCGCCCATGATGAGTTCGAGTACGCCATTGGGATGCCGATTGAATTGCAGCGACTGGTAGTGTTGATAGGGGTCTTGCGACATGGCTTACCGCTCCAAAAAAATATCCCCGCGCAAGCGGGGATGGGGAGACGGCGGCACCGGACAACGCCGATACCACCGACGGTCAATCTGTGGTGGATGCGCGCAGCGTCGGCCGCCTCACCGTCATGCGAGATCGGCAGGACTCACAACTTTCGCGCGGCACTCACGGCGCGAGTTGCCACTTGCCATTCTCGATTTCGACCATCACACGGGCCCGCTGGTCGAGGCCGAGGTGATCGGTCGGGCTCATGTTGATCACACCATTCGTGACGTGCATGTTCTTGCTCGTCTCGAGCGCGTCGCGCAACGCCTTGCGGAATTCCGGCGTGCCCGGCTTGGCCGTCTTCAGCGCGATCGGAATGGCGCGCTGGAGCAGAATGCCGGCATCCCATGCATACGAACCGAAGGCGGCCACCGTGCCGGCACCGAACTTGGCTTCGTACTTCTTGATGTAGTCGAGCGCCACCGCCTTGGCCGGATGATCGTTCGGCAGTTGCGACGCCACGAGCACCGGGCTCGCCGGCAGGTACGTGTTGTTGCAATCCTTGCCGCACACGCGCAGGAAGTCGTTATTGCCCACGCCGTGGTTGTGATACACGAGCCCCTTGTAGCCGCGCTCGGCCAAGGCCTTCGGCGGCAGCGCGGCCGGCGTGCCGGCGGCGCCCACGACGACGGCGTCCGGGTGCGCGGCCATGATCTTCAGGATCTGCCCCGTCACGCTCGGATCGGTGCGGGCGAAGCGCTCGCTGGCGACCATCTTGATCTTGTGCAGCGCGGCGAACTTGGCGACTTCCTCGTAGAACGCTTCACCCAGCGCGTCCCCCTGACCGATAAACGCCATCGTCTTCACGCCATGACGGCTCGCATGCTCGGCGATGGCTGAAGCCATCTGCGCGTCGGTCTGCGGTGTCTTGAACATCCAATAACGCTTGGCGTCGACCGGTTCGATGATGCGGGCCGACGATGCCAGCGAAATCGTGGGCGTTGTGCCGCTGGCGATCACGTCGATCATCGCGAGCGTGTTCGGCGTGATCGACGACCCGATGATGGCGTCGACATGATTCTCGGAGATGAGCTTCTTGGTGTTCTGAACGGCGGTCGTGGTGTCCGACGCGTCGTCGAGCATGATGTACTCGACCTTCTGGCCACCGATCTCGGTCGGCAGCATGGTGATCGTGTTGCGCTCGGGAATGCCAAGTGACGCGGCAGGCCCGGTGAGCGAGATATTCACGCCGATCTTGACCTGAGCGGCAGCACCGCCGGCCATCGCCAGCAACATCGCACCCAGCAGGGCAGTGCGCACGGGGTTTCGCATGGAGAGTCTCCTGATCTGGTCTGGCCCGCGCTCGGTTTTTCTCTTGCGCGGGCCCCCTGGAAAAGGGGCCTCGCGCCGCGCCGGCGAAAATTAGGGCCGGTTCGCCGACCCGATAGGGGTGCGAACCGACTCAAGGAGACAAAGCATAGCGGAGCCGGAATTCCCTGCCATATCCGGGTTCACCCTATTGACGCATCGCCGCGAACGCCGCAAAGGTCCGCAGGACGCCGACTTTCAAGGCCCACAGGCATTTCCCGCCGCGTTGGCGACAAGAAGTCACTCATCCAGCGGCGAGACGGCCTGATCGATGGCGCCGAAGATCGACTTGCCCTGCGCGTCGAACATTTCGATGCGCACGCGATCGCCGTAGCGCATGAACGCGGTCTCCGGCGCGCCCTTGTCGATTGTCTCCAGCATGCGCTTCTCGGCAATGCATGCGCTGCCGCGACTGCGATCCTTATTGGAGATCGTGCCCGAGCCCACGATGGTGCCCGCGCGCACATTGCGCGTCTTGCACACGTGCGCCACGAGTTGGCCGAAGTCGAACACCATGTCTTCGCCGCATTCGGGCGCACCGAACTTCTTGTCGTTCCACTTCACGGTAAGCGGCCGGTGCACCCGGCCAGCGTGCCAGGCATCGCCCAGCTCGTCGGGCGTGACGGCCACCGGCGAGAAGCTGCTTGCCGGTTTGCTCTGGAAGAAGCCGAACCCCTTGGCCAGTTCGGCGGGAATCAGGTTGCGCAGGCTCACGTCGTTGACGAGCATCAACAGACGCACGCCTTCGAGCGCGCGCGCCGGGGTGGCGCCCATCGGCACATCCGACGTCACCACGGCAACCTCGCCTTCGAAGTCGATGCCGAAGTCTTCGGACGCGCAGACGATGTCGTCCGTCGGTCCAAGGAAGTCATCGCTGCCGCCCTGGTACATGAGCGGATCGGTCCAGAATTCGGGCGGCATGTCGGCCCCGCGTGCGCGGCGCACCAGCTCGACGTGGTTCACATAGGCCGAGCCGTCGGCCCATTGGTACGCGCGCGGCAGCGGCGCCATGCATTCGGCCGGATCGAACGCGAAGGCGTTTCGCGCACGCTGGTGATTGAGTTCGGTGTAGAGCGTCTGGAGCTGAGGCGCGTAGAACGTCCAGTCGTCCAGCACGCGTTGCAATGTGGGCGCGATGGCGTCGGCAATGCAGGCGCTCGACAGGTCGCGCGACACGACGATCAGTTGGCCGTCGCGGGTGCCGTCCTTGCGGGTAGCGAGTTTCATGGGATGGAGTCTGCGGGCCACCTGAGGCCCGATAGAATGGCGCGTGAAGCCGAAGATTCTACCTGAGGGCATCGCCCGCCCGTTGAACGGCCGCCGACACGATCTGTCGAACCGAGTGCATCGCAATGTGAGATCCTGAGCCCGTGACGTTCCGGTGGATTGTGGCTCGTGCCGTCGCTCGCTAAACGTCGGAATCGCCCGCATTGTCCGTCTCGCCCTTATTGCTCCTTTTGCCAAGCAGTGCCCAACGTGCCTCCGGCCCCCATCGATTCCCAGGACGCGGTCTTGCCGCCCGCTGGCCCGACACCGTCAGCGGCGGCTCGCCAGCGCGGGCTTTGGCGCACGCGTGGATTCGTCTGGGCGGGCGTGATGGCCGCCGTGCTCGCCGTCCACGGGCTCATCGCATTGTGGGTCGCGAGCGACCGGTCGTCGATGGAAGACACGCCGATTCCCGAGATTCCGGTCACGCTGATTCCGCTCAAACCTGTCGCACCTCCCGCACCGCCGGCGCCGCCCGCACTCCCCGCGCCGTCAGCGCCCAAGCCGGCCGTCAAGCCGCCCCCCCGCAAGCTC
>NZ_AKXS01000134.1:0-4638 GCF_000282835.1 Pandoraea sp. B-6
GCTTCCTCTTCGGCACGAGCCTTGTCGGCCGCCGCGCTCGCCTTCTCGGCGGCCGCGCGCGCTTCCTCGCTGGCCTTGCGGGCCTGCTCGCGTTCGGCTTCGGCCTTGGCCGCTGCCGCCTTCTCGGCTTGCTCGGCCTTTTCGGCGTCGGCCTTGGACACCTTCTCGGCTTCGACGTCGACCTGGGCCTCCGCCTTCGCTTCGGCCTTCGCCTTCTGTTCGTCGGCCGCCTTGGCCGCCGCGGCGCGCTCCGCTTCCTCGCGCGCACGGCGCTCGGCGGCTTCCTTCTCTTCGCGCTCGCGACGCTCGGCTTCCTCGCGCTCCAGTTGTTCCTGGCGCAGCTTGAGCTCAGCCGCTTCCGCCGCCAGACGCTCCGCTTCGCGACGCGCGTCTTCTTCACGCTGGCGCAGGGCTTCGTCTTCGGCGGCAGCCGCCGCGCTCTCCGCGCCTTCCGCGACGTCGTCACGCTTGACGAAGGTGCGCTTCTTGCGCACTTCCACCTGAATCGTGCGCGCCTTACCGGTCGCGTCGGCTTGCTTGATTTCCGAGGTCTGGCGACGCGTCAGAGTAATCTTCTTTTTGTCGCCGTCGCCGGCGCCGTGCGAACGGCGCAGGTGCTCCAGCAGACGGGCCTTGTCGGCTTCCGTCAGGGAATCGTCGGCGCTGAGTTTTTCCACGCCGGCGGCTTTGAGTTGCTCCAGCAACACGCCGGCCGGCATTTTGAGTTCTGCAGCAAATTGGGCTACGTTGATGCTCGCCATTCAAACCTCTTCAAGCAAGGCCAGGCGCCTTGCGGTTAACTTCAAAGTTCACTGTTCCATATACATGCCAGGGCAGGTCATCATTGGAACCAGTGCTCTCGCGCTTTCATGATCAGGGCTTTCGCGGCTTCCTCGTCGACGCCGGTCATCTCGGTCAGTTCGTCGACGGCCAGCTCGGCCAGATCATCGCGCGTCTGAATTTCGTGCTCGGCCAGTTGGGCCAGCAACTCAGGCGACATACCGTCGAGGCTCTTGAGATCGAGCGCAACGCCCTCGACTTTCTCCTCGGTGGCAATCGCCTGTGTCAGCAGGGCGTCGCGCGCACGATTGCGCAGTTCATGCACCGTGTCCTCGTCGAACGCTTCGATCTCGAGCATTTCGTTCAAAGGCACGTAGGCGATCTCTTCCAGGCTCGAGAAACCTTCCTCGATCAGAATGTCCGCCATTTCTTCGTCCACATCGAGACGCTGCATGAACAGCGAGCGCAACGTGCCACGCTCCTCGTTCTGCTTCTCGGCCGACTCGTCCGGCGTCATGATGTTGATCTGCCAACCGGTCAGATCCGATGCGAGTCGCACGTTCTGACCGCTGCGACCGATCGCCACCGCCAGTTCGTTCTCGTCGACGACGACGTCCATGCTGTGCTTTTCTTCGTCCACGACGATCGACTGCACCGACGCCGGCGCAAGCGCGCCGATCACGAATTGCGCGGGGTCTTCCGACCACAGCACGATGTCGACGTTCTCGCCGCCAAGCTCGTTACGCACCGCCTGCACGCGCGTGCCGCGAATGCCCACGCAGGTGCCGATCGGATCGATACGCTTGTCATACGCCACCACGGCGATCTTGGCGCGCACACCCGGATCGCGAGCGGCCGACTTGATCTCCAGCAGACCTTGCTCGATTTCCGGCACTTCCATGCCGAACAGTTCGATCAGGAATTCCGGCGCCGTGCGCGAGAGCTCGATCTGCGGGCCGCGCGCCGTGCGGTCGACCTTCGCGATGTACGCGCGGACACGGTCGCCGATACGCAGATTTTCCTTCGGGATCAGTTGATCGCGACGCAGCAGCGCTTCGACACGGCCCGACTCGACGACCAGGTTGCCCTTGTCGAGACGCTTGACCGCACCGGTCATGATCTTCTCGCCGCGATCCAGGAAGTCCGTGAGGATCTGTTCGCGCTCGGCATCGCGGATGCGCTGCAGAATCACCTGCTTGGCCGCCTGCGCACCGATACGACCGAATTCGACCGACTCCACGGGTTCTTCCACGAACTCGCCGATCTCGATGGACGGGTCGTCTTCCTTGGCTTCGAACTCCAGAACCTGCTTGTCCGGCTCTTGCAGGCCCGCCTCGTCCGGCACCACGACCCAGCGACGGAAGCTCTCGTGCTCCCCCGACTCGCGGTCGATATGTACGCGAATGTCGACGTCCTCGGCATAGCGCTTCTTGGTGGCCGAGGCCAATGCTGCTTCAAGCGCGGCGAACACGACGTCCTTGTCGACGTTCTTTTCGCGCGCGAGCGCATCGACCAACAGCAATACTTCGCGACTCATCGTTTGCGACTCCTAAAATCAATCTGCGGCACTAGGCGCGCACGGTCAATATCCGCGAGGGTGAAGTCGAGCAGCGCCGGGCCGCCCTTGCCTTCGAACTCCAGGCTCAAGTTCTCACCTTGCGGCGCCTGCAGGATGCCGCGAAACTGCTTGCGACCTTCCAGCGGCACACGCAACGTAAGACTCACTTCCGCACCGGCAAAACGCTCGAAGTCACGCAGCTTGCGCAGCGGACGATCCAGCCCCGGTGACGACACTTCGAGTCGGTCGTAATTGACGTTCTCGACCATCAGGACATGCGAGAGCTGACGGCTCACCGTCTCGCAGTCATCGATCGCGATGCCTTCCGGCTTGTCGATGTACACGCGCAGCAAACCGCCGCCGGCGCGTTCAATATCGACCAGCTCGTAACCCAGGCCTTCGACCGTGGTCTCGATCAGTTCTGGCAATTGCAACTTTGCTCACCCTAGAAAAACTCGCGCGCATTAGCGGCGCCCGACAGGTCTGCGCGCCCCGCATGGGGCGCCGCACGATACCGGCCCTCGATCGTCCGGGCCGGCGTACCCGTGTCGGCACACCCACTCCCGAACGCGGCGGCATCGGCCGCGCGCAAAACGCTCGCGGCAAAAAAAAATGGGCGAAACGCCCATTTCTTACAGCCTCATTGCGCATGAGGTGCGTGCCGCAACAGGAGTTGCTGCACGCGGACCAGCTTATTGATTGATTTTATATGATTTTGGGCCGATTTGCAACGCTTGGCACCCCCAAAACCCGTCGGACAGGCGCCCTTGCCGCGTTGCCGCATGCAGGATGGACCCAACGAACGAATGTCCCCGTTATTTCGGACGCCAGGCCAGGGGCAACACACTGGCGCCCCTGCCTGCCGTCGTCCGCCCTGGGGGCGTTCCAACGAAATCAACGTGAACGGTTGCCGCCGCGATTGCCACGGTTGCCTTGATTGCCACCACCTGTATTGCCGCCGCCACTTCCACCCGCACGGTTGCCGCCACGACTGCGATTACCATTGACGTTACCGTTGCCGCCACCGTTACCGCCGCGCGACTGACCGCCAAAACCACCGCCGCCCGCCGACGAATTCCCACCGCCGAAACGTCGTCCCTCGCCTCGCGGCGAAGGCGTTTGCCCCGGGTAGCCGCCGCTCGGGCCAACGAAGGCCGTCAGCGGATTGGGCCGGGGACGACGCGACTGGCCCGGCTCGCGGCTGAACACGCCCAAGGCCGTCTGCATCGGGTCCGGTTGACGGCGCGGCTCTTTCGGCGCGCCGGCTTTGCCGCCACGACCACCCACACTGCCCTTGTCGTCCGAGCCGGTGCCCGGCATCTTCATGCCGACCGTCGCGAACAGGGAGCGCACCTGCGCCTCGTCCAGCTCTTCGTAACGGCCGCGCTTGAGACCGCGTGGCAGCGTCAGCGGGCCGTAACGCGTACGGATCAGACGACTCACCATCAGGCCCGCCGCATCGAACATGCGACGCACTTCGCGGTTGCGGCCTTCGGTCAACGCGACGTGATACCAGTGATTCGACCCTTCGCCACCGCCGTCCTGCAACCGCAGGAAATTGGCTTTGCCGTCGTCCAGCTCGATGCCGCGCAGCAGCTGCTGACGCGACGCCTCGCTCAATTGCCCCACGGTACGCACGGCATATTCACGCTCGATGCCATAACGCGGATGCATGAATCGGTTCGCCAGATCGCCCGACGTCGTGAGGATCAGCAAGCCTTCCGTGTTGAAGTCCAGGCGCCCAACGGCGAGCCACTTGGCCGTCTTCATCGGCGGCAAGCGATCGAATACCGACGCACGGCCTTCCGGATCGGAATGGCTGACGATCTCGCCCGACGGCTTGTGATAGAGCAGCACGCGCGGCGGTTTGCTCGTGATGCGACGCTTGACGAGCTTGCCGTTGATGCGGACCTGATCGGTCGGCAGAATGCGCTGACCGATGTGCGCGGGCTCGGCGTTGACCGACACGCGTCCGGCGAGAATCAGCTCTTCCATCTCGCGACGCGATCCCATGCCGGCCTCGGCCAGCACTTTGTGCAGCTTGGGCGCCTCATCGTCCGGCGACAGGACACGACGGTCGGCCGGGCGGCGGCCGCGCTTGGCAGCCGCCTTGGCATCGCCTTCGGACTCGTCGCTATCGAAGCCACCCGACGTCACGAACGCGAACAGATCGTCGTCACCGCCCTTAGGCGCCTTGCCACCCTTGCCGCCCTTGCCGCCACCGACGCCTGCGCCGCCCCGGGCACCGCCCGTCGACTCCTTGCGGCCACGGCCCTTGGCACCCTGCGGCGCCCTGCCTG
>NZ_KB290525.1:0-9746 GCF_000282835.1 Pandoraea sp. B-6
CGCGCGTCGGCGTCGCCGGCCCGGCCACCTCGAAGCAACGCTCGGGGTGCCAGCGCGCGCGGCCGTCTCGCACTGCGTCGCGAAGTGCCGTCACGCCGTGCGCCTTCTCATACGGATCGCACAGGCGCAGGAGCGCAAGCGTGTGCTCGCGGGCACACAACGCACCGGCGAATCCGGGATGCGCGTTGCCGGACGGGCAAGCTTCGCTGGAATGGCCGGGGTCGGCGTTGCGCGCGGCACCGCCGCTGGGCGCGGGAGTGAAATCGGTCATGACGTTACAATAGCTAATTCATCGATTTTAACCGCGAACCGAAGCCGCCATGCCGATCTACAAACTTGGAGACAAGACCCCCCAGATCCACGAGAGTGCTTTCGTGGCCGACACCGCCAGCATCATCGGAGACGTGATCCTCGCCGAGAACAGCAGCGTGTGGCCGGGGGTCGCGATTCGCGGCGACAACGAGCCGATCAAGGTCGGCGTGGGGACCAACGTGCAGGAAGGTGCCGTTCTGCATGCCGATCCGGGGTACCCGCTCACGCTGGCCAGCGGCGTGAGTATCGGCCATCAGGCGATGCTGCACGGCTGCTCTGTGGGCGAAAACTCGCTCATCGGCATTCAGGCGGTGCTGCTCAATGGCGCGGTCATCGGCCGCGACTGTCTGGTCGGTGCGGGCGCGCTGGTCACCGAGCGCAAGACGTTCCCTGACCGCTCCCTGATTCTGGGTGTGCCCGCCAAGGTCGTGCGCGAACTGACCGACGAGGAAGTCGCGAACCTCAAGCGCAACGCCGAGGGCTATGCGGCACGCCGTCAGGTCTTCAAGGAACAGTTGGTGCGCATCGGCTGATCGCCCCGCCGGCGTGTTGAAAATGCGGTACGCGCCCCCAGATTACGCAGTATTGACGCGCCAACCACCGGCGTTCGTGCAGCATCCGGCGCGTATCTGCGCGGTCGTTACCGCGCAACGCGGCCCGCCACGACAACCGCCGTTGCCGCATTTTTCAGGAATTCAACCGTGTCCGATCAACTTCAGAAATTCATGTTCGACGCCGCCCCGGTGCGCGGCGAATACGTCAGCCTCGACGCGACGTGGCGCGCCGTGCTCGAGCGTCACGACTACCCGGCGCCGGTACGTCATCTGCTCGGTGAAATGATGGCCGCGGCCGCGCTGCTCACGGCCAACGTCAAATTCGACGGCGCCCTGATCCTGCAGCTGCACGGCGATGGCCCGGTCGCCATGATCGTCGTCGAATGCAACGCCGACCTGACGATGCGCGCCACGGCAAAGTACAGCGGCGAGATCCCCGACGACGCGACCCTCAAAGCGCTCGTGAACGTCGACGGCCGCGCACGCTTCGCCATTACGCTCGACCCGCGCGTGAAGCAACCGGGCCAACAGCCTTACCAGGGCGTGGTGCCGCTGTCGGATGAACACGGCCCCCTGCCCGATCTGGCGTCGGTGCTCGAACACTACATGCATCATTCGGAGCAGCTCGACACACGCCTGTGGCTCGCGTCGGATGACCGCCACGCGGTGGGCATGCTGCTGCAGAAGCTGCCCGGCCATGGCGGCACGGCCGGCACCGGTGCCGAGCGTGCGCCCGAGCAGGACGAGGACATGTGGAATCGCGTCTGCCAGCTCGGCAATACGCTCAAGCGAGACGAAATGCTGAGCGTCGATCGGGAAACGCTGCTGCAGCGCTTGTTTTGGGAAGAAACGGTGCGCGTGTTCGAGCCGGCGGTCACGGCGTTTCGCTGCACGTGCTCGCACGAGCGGGTCACCAACATGCTGCGCACGCTCGGCGAAGCAGAGGTCATGAGCGTATTCGACGAGCGTCCCGATCTTGAAGTGGCGTGTGAGTTCTGCCGCCAGACCTATCGTTTCGACAAGGTGGATGCGGCGCAGCTCTTTACGGAGCAACTGCACGCCGCGCCGTCCGCGCAACATTGAGCGACGCGGAGATCGCGGGCATGCGCCGGACCGACCTCACCAGACACCGCATGCAGGATGTGGCGTGCGGTCGTTCGGCTCGCCACCCCGCTAGCTCGCTCGGCGCATCGCTCATGCCGCGACTCGCGTTCAACGCCAGCGCTACACGCCCCACGCGTGAACGCCCCCCTCGGCTTGTCATCGGCGCCCTCGGTGTCCTCGGCGCGCTGCTCCTGATGCTCGCCGCCGGCTGTGCGCAACTGCCACCGCCTGACGCGCCCGCGGCACGTCTGCCGCAGACGCAAGGCATGCCGGCAATGACCGATGCCCAGAAGCAGGATCTGACACGCTTGAACAAACGCATCTACGACGAGCAGGAAGCGACCATCGAGCACGAACGCGCACAGCGCGCCATCGAGGCCGCGCTGCGCGGCAACGCCAACAACGCGTATTTCTACGGTGGTTGGGGTGGCCCTGCGTGGTATGGGCCGGGATGGTACGGGCCTGGATGGTACGGACCGGGCGGATATGGCGGCTATGGCCCACGCGCATCGGTGGGTGTGGGCATCGGCTTCTAGTGGGCGGCACCGCGAGATGACATAAAAAAATGGCGTTCCCGTGGGAACGCCATTTTGTCGTACTGTCTGCGCGTCGTACCGGCGACGCATCAGTGATGCTGAGCCTTGTGCGCCGCCTGCGCCCCGCGCTTTGCTGGGGACGAAGTCGGCGGTGCCGGTGGCGCCGCCGCGACCGACTTGTGTGCCGGCTCGGTCGACGAGACCAGTGGAGCACCCGCGGCGGAAGCGGCCTGCGGACCGCCCGAGCCGTCCGGCGCCACGAACTGAACGAACACTTCGCCGTCCTTGACCATACCCAGCTCGAAACGCGCGCGCTCCTCGATCGCCGACGTACCGTCCTGCAGATCCTGCACTTCGCCGGCAAGACGATCGTTACGTTCTTTCAACTGCTCGTTCTTCTGCTGTTCGGCGCTCAACTCGTCGCGCAGTTCGTGCACGTAAAGCCAACCACCGTGGCCGAACCAGAGCGGATACTGGATCACCGCCAGCAGCAGCACCAGCAGCAAGGTCACCATTCGCATGCTTTCGCCTGGCAAGAATGCCGAGAAGCGCGCCTCGACAGCCGTCGGGGCGCAACCTCCCGGGAAACGGAATTAGCGCAGATTGTAAAACGCTTCCTTGCCCGGATACGAGGCGATATCGCCGAGATCCTCTTCGATGCGCAGAAGCTGGTTGTACTTGGCGATACGATCGCTGCGCGAGAGCGAGCCGGTCTTGATCTGGCCCGCGTTCGTGCCAACGGCAATATCGGCAATCGTCGAGTCTTCGGTTTCGCCCGAACGGTGCGACACGACGGCCGTGTAGCCGGCGCGCTTGGCCATTTCGATGGCGGCGAACGTTTCGGTGAGCGTACCGATCTGATTGATCTTGATGAGGATCGAGTTGGCGACGCCCTGCTCGATGCCTTGCTTCAGGATCTTGGTGTTGGTCACGAACAGATCGTCACCGACCAGTTGCACCTTGTGGCCGAGCTTTTCGGTCAGGACCTTCCAGCCGGCCCAGTCGTCTTCCGACATGCCGTCTTCGATCGACACGATCGGGAACTTGTCGCACAGGTTGGCGAGGTAGTCGGCGAACGCTTCCGAGGTCAGCGACAGGCCTTCGCCGGCCAGCTCGTACTTGCCGTTCTTGAAGAATTCGGTCGAGGCGCAGTCCAGCGCCAGGAGCACGTCGTCGCCCATGCGGTAGCCGGCGTTCTCAACCGCCTGCTGAATGGTCGTCAGGCACTCTTCGTTCGACGCGAAGTTCGGTGCGAAGCCGCCTTCGTCGCCCACGGCCGTGCTCATCCCCTTCTCGGCGATGAGTTTCTTCAGCGCGTGGAAGATTTCAGCGCCGCAACGCAGGGCTTCGCGGAAGCTCGACTGGCCCACGGGCATCACCATGAATTCCTGGATGTCCAGGCTGTTGTTGGCGTGCGCGCCGCCGTTGACGATGTTCATCATCGGCACCGGCATTTGCATGGCGCCCGAACCGCCGAAGTAGCGGTACAGCGGCAGGCCGGCTTCTTCCGCCGCGGCCTTGGCCACGGCCATCGACACGGCCAGCATGGCGTTTGCACCGAGGCGCGACTTGTTGTCCGTGCCGTCGAGTTCGATCAGCGTCTTGTCCAGGAAGGCTTGTTCCGCCGCATCCAGGCCCATGATCGCTTCCGAAATCTCGGTATTGATGTGCTCGACGGCCTTCTGCACCCCCTTGCCGAGATAGCGACCCTTGTCGCCATCACGCAATTCGATCGCTTCGCGCGAACCGGTCGATGCGCCCGACGGCACTGCCGCACGGCCCATCACGCCCGACTCCAGCAGCACGTCGCACTCGACCGTCGGGTTGCCGCGCGAGTCCAGCACTTCGCGCCCGATGATATCTACGATTGCACTCATGTATTCCTCGGTATCTGTATGACAAAAACGCTAAAGGGAACCTGCTTCGCGCCGCGGCCCGTCACCTGCCCTGTTCACGTCGGGCGCTCGCGCCGAACCCTGACGTGGACGCCGGTGCGGCGCTCAAGCGCGCAACGACGGGGTACTGCATGGACGGGGAAACAACGGCACCTCGAAATAAGGTACGGCGGCCTGCGGGATGACATCGATGTCGACGGTGCGCTCGGCGTACCGCACGCGGGCATCTCCTTGTGGGCTTGCCCTCGCGGCGACTTCCGACGACCGCTGCGCGACAAGCTTAACGACTCGACGCCACGCTGCCAAGGCATCCGAGCGCTATACCCGTCCTGTGGGCGTGCTGATAGTGGCCCCAGGACGGCGTGTCTCATTTCAATTGAAATTATTTTCCAGAAACTCGCCCTGCTTCACCGCCGCATCGATCGTCTTGAGCGTGGTGAGCAGTTCGCGCATGCGCCCGAGCGGCACGGCGTTGGGGCCGTCCGAAAGCGCACAGGCCGGATCCGGGTGCGTCTCCATGAACAGGCCCGACACGCCCACGGCCACGGCGGCACGCGAGAGGACCGGCACGAACTCGCGCTGACCGCCCGAGCTGGTGCCCTGGCCGCCGGGCAACTGCACCGAGTGCGTCGCGTCGAACACAACCGGCGCACGGGTCTCGCGCATGATCGCCAACGAGCGCATGTCCGAGACCAGATTGTTGTAGCCAAACGAAACGCCACGCTCGCAAGCCATGAACACGTCATCGGGCAGGCCGGCCTCGCGCGCGGCGTCGCGGGCCTTGTCGATGACGTTGATCATGTCGTGCGGGGCAAGAAACTGCCCCTTCTTGATGTTCACCGGCTTGCCCGACTGGGCGCAGGCACGAATGAAATCGGTCTGGCGGCACAGGAACGCCGGCGTTTGCAGCACATCGACGATAGGCGCGGCCACGGCCACATCCTCCTCGGTATGCACGTCGGTGAGCACCGGCACGCCGAGTTGGCGGCGCACTTCCTCGAGGATCTTCAGGCCCGCCTCGCGACCAGGGCCGCGAAACGACTTGCCGGAGCTGCGATTCGCCTTGTCGAACGACGACTTGTAAATGAACGGAATGCCCAGCGCGCTCGTTATTTCCTTGAGCTGTCCCGCGACGTCGATCGTCATTTGCTCCGATTCGACGACGCAGGTACCCGCGATCAGGAAAAACGGCTGGTTCAGGCCAACCTCGAAACCGCACAGTTTCATGAGAACTCCTTATGTCTCGCTCGCGGCGGGCGGGGCCTCAGGCGGCCTTCTTGCGCGACTGCTGACCCACCAGCGCCGCCTCGACATACGCCTTGAACAGCGGATGGCCATCGCGCGGCGTCGAGGTGAACTCGGGGTGGAACTGAACGCCCACAAACCACGGGTGCACCTGCTGCGGCAACTCCATCATCTCCGGCAGGTTCTCGCTCGGCGTGCGCGCCGAGATCACCAGACCGGCGGCTTCGAGCTGCGGAACATAATGATTGTTGACTTCGTAACGGTGGCGGTGACGCTCGTTGACCGAATCGCCATAGATGCGCGACGCGAGCGTTTCCGTCTTGACGGGCACGCGCTGCGAGCCCAGGCGCATGGTGCCGCCCAGATCCGAATTTTCGGTACGCTGCTCGATCTTGCCATCGCGGTCCTGCCACTCGGTAATGAGGGCGACGACCGGATGCGGCGTCGACGGCTCGAATTCCGTGCTGTTGGCGTCGGACAGCTTGGCCACGTCACGCGCGAATTCGATCACGGCGAGCTGCATACCCAGGCAGATGCCGAGATACGGCACGCGGTTCTCACGTGCATAACGAATCGCCTTGATCTTGCCTTCGGTACCGCGTCGGCCGAAACCGCCCGGCACGAGAATGGCGTCCAGATGTTTGAGCGCGTCCGTGCCGTCCTTCTCGATTTGTTCGGAATCGATGTACTCGATGTTCACACGCGTTTCCGTGTGGATCGAGGCGTGACGCAGCGCTTCGATAAGCGACTTGTACGACTCGGTCAAATCGACGTACTTGCCGACCATACCGACAGTGACCTCGTGCTTCGGGTTCTCGACGGCTTGCACCAGATGCGTCCACATGGACAGGTCGGCCGGCTTGGCTTCGATCTTCAGTTCGTCGCAGATGATCTTGTCCATGCCCTGGTCATGGAGCATCTGCGGGATCTTGTAGATCGTGTCGACGTCCCAGACCGAAATCACGGCGTCCTGCGGAATGTTCGCGAACAGCGAAATCTTGGCGCACTCGTCTTCCGGAATCTGACGGTCGGCACGGCACAGCAGCACGTCCGGCGAAATGCCGATCTCGCGCAGCTTCTGCACACTGTGTTGCGTCGGCTTGGTCTTCAGTTCGCCAGCCGTCGCAATGTACGGCACGAGCGTCAGGTGCACGAAGGCCACGCTGTTGCGGCCCAGGCGCAGGTTCATCTGACGCGCGGCTTCGAGGAACGGCAGCGATTCGATATCGCCGACCGTGCCGCCGATTTCAACGATGGCGACGTCGGGATGGCCGTCCCACGTCGAACGCGCACCGCGCTCGACGAACGCCTGAATTTCGTTGGTGATGTGCGGAATGACCTGAACGGTCTTGCCGAGATACTCGCCACGGCGCTCCTTACGGATCACCGATTCGTAGATCTGGCCCGTCGTGAAGTTGTTCGCACGACGCATCTTGGCGCTGATGAAGCGCTCATAATGGCCCAGATCGAGGTCGGTTTCCGCACCGTCCTCGGTGACAAACACCTCGCCGTGCTGAAACGGGCTCATCGTGCCCGGGTCGACGTTGATGTAGGGATCAAGCTTGAGGAGGGTGACTTTGAGGCCACGCGATTCGAGAATCGCGGCCAGAGATGCGGCAGCAATTCCCTTACCAAGAGAGGAAACCACGCCGCCCGTGACAAAAACAAATTTGGTCATCGCAGTAATTGCTCGCGGGAAAGCCGGATTATACCCGAAAGCGGCCCCGCCCTCGACGTGCGGCGCGGCAAATTTTGACCTTGACAGGCGCCCTGCGCGCCGCTCCGCACGACCGGCGTATCCCTCGCGCCCGGCAAGCAGGCGCCCGGATCGGACACCCCGCGACGCAAGCCCCGTCCGGGCGTCTCAGGCGGCCAGCGAACGCCGGCGTTCGCCGCGCAGTTCCGCGAGCATGTCGCGCACGGCGGCGGCCGTCTCCAACGGACGCTCCATCGGAAATAGGTGGGTGCCCCGCACGTAACGCAGATGGGTGCCGACGATACGACGCGTCGCCCCGATCCCGGCTTGCCGCAGCTCGCGAGACTCGGTGCCCGCGAGAAAGCCGACCGGCACCGGCACGCCACGCATTGCACGCACGGCGAGCAGCGGTGGCAGCGTCAGATAGATCCGATATTCGATGTCACGCGCAAACGCAAGACGCCGGGCCTCGCCCTCGCCGGTCGGCATCGTGCCGCAGTCGATGTAGTCACGCAGCACGTCCGAATCCCAGCCGGCGAACACCGGCTTGCTCGCGAAATGCTGCCAGGCCGTTTCCCAGTCGGGCCAGTGATCGCGACGTCGCTTGGTCACGCCCGCAGGCGACATTCGCTCGTACAGTCCGGTGAGCATGCCCAAGCGGAGCATCTGCGTGCGCCAGCCGGGCGTAACGATGGGCGAATCGATCATGACCACCCCGCGCACGCACTGCGGTGCCTTGAGCGCGGCCATCAAGCTCAGGAAGCCGCCGAGCGAATGTCCGACGAGCCAGACCGGCTCACCGCGGTATTCGCGCATGAGGGTGTCGACCAGTTCGTTGCGCAGATAGCGCCAGCCCGGCGTGACGGGATAGTGCGGGTCGTGACCGATGCGGTCGATGGCGCGAACGTCGTATTCGTCGGCCAGCGCGCCCAGTAGCTTGCGATAGACGCCAGCGGGAAAGCCGTTGCCGTGCGAAAAATGAAGGATGTCTCTTGTCATGGCATTCGTTGTCGTGGCGGGCCGGCCTTGGGCGAAATGTGCTGAAATGGGCCGCCCGGCGGCCACTGAACACCAGGGACGGCAGCCTGCGGCAATCGGTGCCGATCGACGGGAATCACTGTGTGGGTCAGGCCCAGCCGGTGCATGCACGAGCGGAGCGCAATCCGGCGCATCGGGCCATTCTAGCGAACCGCTCGTTAAGTACCGGTAGAGGTTTCCGTCGAATCGCGACGCCCGGACACACCCCGTGAGCACGTGGCGAAGCGGAAAATGCCCTTGTCGGCCGGTCACATGACATCGATGTCATGACGTATCCGGCACTTCCGCGTGCCAGTACCGTCGATATTGCTCGCGGTAAGACTGCGCCTCGATCCCGTCCTTCGTGAACGAAAACCGGACGCCCCCGTGCGTCACGCTCTGCCAAATCCGCACGCCGGCGGCCTGATAACGGGCCACGACCTCGGGCCTAGGATGTCCGAAGCGATTGCGGTAGCCCGCCTGAAACACCACATGGGCTGGCGATACGGCCTCGATGAACACGGCCGTCGACGACGTCAGGCTGCCGTGATGCGGTGCCAATAGGACGTCCGAACGCAAACCGGCACCGAAGCGTGCCAGCATGGCCCGCTCCTGCGGCGCTTCGGCATCCGCCGCGAGCAGCGCACTGTGCTGGGCGTTCGATACGCGCAGCACACAACTGACGCTGTTCGGTCCCACGCGCCCCGCCCAGCCCTCGCGCAACGCCCCTTTATCAGGGTGCAGGAAACGAAACGTGACGCCGTCCCACATCCATTGCTGCCCGGCCAGGCAAGTGCGATGAGCCGCTGCGGCGCTTCGCACGCCATGCGTCGCCGGCAGCGACGACAGTACCTGCGCCGACGGATACGCCCGCAGCACGCTCAGTGCGCCGCCGAAATGATCGTCATGCGCGTGGCTGATCACGAGCCGATCCAGCCCCCGGATGCCGTGCGCGCGCAGATAGGGAACGATCACGCGGCGCCCGGCATCGCTGTGTCGCCCCAGCGGCGGCCCGGCGTCGAACAACAGCGTACGCGACGCGGTCTCGACGAGCACCGCGTTGCCCTGCCCGATATCGAGCAGGGTGACCCGAAACTCTCCGGTGCCCGGCCGCGGCGACGACGCGAGCAACGCCGGCCCCAGCAACGCGAAACCGGCAATACGCACACCAACGCGCCACACCCTCAGCCGACGCATCGCGGCCGGCCAAGGCATCAGACAGAGCAGCACGCCGCCGACAGCGGCCGCCTGCGCCCAAGCCGGCGCAACGGCCGCTCGCCACACCGCCCAGGGCCACGCTGCCAGCATGCCAAGCCAATCGGCCAGCCAGACGACCACCGCGTGCGCTACCGCCAACGCCCAATGGGCCATCGTCGCGGGCAGCATC
>NZ_KB290525.1:9907-10208 GCF_000282835.1 Pandoraea sp. B-6
GGCCCCAGACGGGCCAGGGCCGCCGCTGGCCAGCGGCGGATCGCGCTCTCCTGGGGGGCAGCGCCCTGACGGTCAGCGCCACGACGGTTGCCTGCCTGACGCCTCCCATCCCAACCCCGACAGTCGCCCGCCCGACGCTCATCGCCCTGACGGTCGCCGCCGTGACGCCGAACGTCGTGAGATTCACCGGGTCGACGCACATCCGCCAACGCGTGCCCCATCGTGCTCGCTGTTGACGGCGACCACGCCCCCTCCGGGATGCCGCGTCGACGTGCCGCCCGCAGTGGCTGCGTTCGCCCAG
>NZ_KB290525.1:10349-15612 GCF_000282835.1 Pandoraea sp. B-6
GCAAGGCGAACACCAGAATCGCCACCATGCCGACGGCGCGCCGCACCGGAACGCCCCACCCCGCCACCGCCCCGTACGCCACCGCCGCCAGCAGACCGGCGACGGCCGCCGCCTTGGGCGCAGGCCACCATAGCGGCAAACTGAAGCGCCGTGTGCAAGCGCGCCGCCAGAGCGTGCCAACCAGTGTCGCGAGCACACCCGCCACGAGCGACACATGCAATCCGGAAATCGCCAGCAAGTGACTTACACCGGTATCCGCAAAAACCTGCCAGTCGTCGACCGCGATATCCCCCCGCTCCCCCAGCGCCAGCGCGATCAAGACACCGCCGTATCGCGCCGACGGCCCGAGTCCGGCACGAAGTTTGTCGCGCAGCTGTTCTCGCCAGGCTACGAATCGATAACCGGGCACAGTCTCGGCTTGCAGACGCAGCGGGCCCTTTGTCCTTGTTGCTTCGCCTCTGCCGCTCAACGCCCGCACGTATCCCGTCGCGCGAATGCCGCGCACCAGCGCCGTCAACTCGGCATCGGCCCCATGCCAATTCGCAAAACCTCTCGGCGCTTTGAGCCGCACCGGCAATCGCCACCGCTCACCCGCGTGCGGACTTCCCGCCGCCGCCCCACCCGGGCCCCATTTGCCGCCGAACCGCGAGCGCCCCGGCCACACCAACTCAATGGCCTTCGGCACGCGCACCTCCCGGCACAGCGCTGCGCGGGTATCGGCGTCGCTTCGATCGCCGCGCATATCCGACATTGAGCGCACCGTCGCGGACACCGGCATCTCACATCGTTCGTCCAAGACGTACGCGCGCTCCGCATCGAACGCGAACCGCTGCCCATCATCCGTCGGCGCAGGCAGTCCGGCCACGACACCGACGACCATCAAGTCGCGCCCCTCCAGTTCGACGGGCAGCCGATCGTTCAATCGCGCCTCCGCCCGAAGCGCTGCCCACGAATAACCGAAAACACCCGCGCAAAGCGCCAGTACGGCCACCACGCTCCGGTGACGCCAGCGCTCGCCGTCGTGCGCGCCGCTTCGTGCGAAGCGTGCGCCACCGTCCCGCGTCGTCAGGATGGCGCGCGCAGCACCGCGGTCGCGCCCCACGACGCCCCGGATCGCCCACACCGCCCACAGGGCAAACACGCCCGCGGCAACGCCGAGCGCGGCACCGAACGCTCGCCCCTGAGGCAACACGGACGCCTGCTGCAGCCACCAGACGCCGGCGACCCACGCAAGCAGCACAAGTCTCATGACGTCACCACGTCATGTATTCGCGACCGCGCAACGCCGCAGCGTCAGCGCGCCAAGCCGTCGGAGATATCGGAGATGTCGGCGATCAGAGAAACGCCGGTAACCGGCCCGTCGCCCGGCGCCATGGCCATGGCGCCAGCCAGACGCGGCAGCACGCGCCAAGCATTGCGGCAAGTCGCCTGCGCCAGGGCTGCAGTCGTCACCCCGCGCAGGTCCGCCAGCACTTGCGCAATGCGCGGCAACTCGACCGGGCTATTACGCTGCTTGTAGCGCCATTGCGGCGCAATATCGGGCGCGTCGGTCTCCAGCACGAGCGCATCGAGCGGCAGATCCGACGCGAGACGCCGGATCTGCAGGGCGCGCTCGAAGGTCATCTGCCCGCCAAACCCCAGGCAGAAGCCACGCTCGACGAACGTGTCTGCTTGCTGCCGGCTGCCGTTGAACGCGTGCGCGATGCCGCCGCGCGGGGTGAAGATGCGCAGTTGCTTGAGCAAGGCATCCTGCGAGCGACGCACGTGAAGGATGACGGGCAAATCGAAGTCGCGCGCGATCTTCAACTGCTCGACATAAAAGAATTGCTGACGCTCGGGGTCCAGCGTCGTCACGAAGAAATCGAGACCGATCTCGCCGATACCGACGAAGCGCGGATCGCCCATCGCCCGCACGACGGCACGGCGCAGCGTGGCGATGTCCTCGTCGCGCGCGCGTGGCGTGTAGAGCGGATGAATCCCCAGCGCGTAAGCGCCCCCGGGAATTGCGCGAGCCGCGGCGCGCGCCTCGTCGAACGTTGCGCATTCGACGGCGGGCACCACGAGCCCCACCACGCCGGCAGCAGTGGCGTCAGCGATCACGGTCGCACGGTCGGCGTCGAACTCGGCCGCATCGAGATGGCAATGGGTATCGATCCACATGGTCAAAGGTCCTTGAACGTCAATTCTACGGGTCGTTGACAAGGCTCGCACACCGTTCTCGCGATGACCATCGGACGACGCCGCGTTACGGTCTATGACGTTGCCGAAATCGACGGCGGCCGCCGCCTCGCGAAATGCGAAACGCCGGGGAGAACCCCGGCGTTTCGCGCACGTCAGCCGCCGCTCGCGCTAATGCGCTTGCACCACGGTCATGCCGGTTCCAGCACCCCATCGCGCAGTCGCAGGGCACGATCGCAGCGCTTCGCCAGATCGATGTCGTGCGTCACGATCACGAAGCTGGTCTTCAGGGTCTCCGACAACTCGAGCATCAGTTCGAACACGGTCTCGGCGGTATGCCCGTCGAGGTTGCCGGTCGGCTCGTCAGCCAGCACGCAAGCCGGCTGCGTGACCAGCGCGCGCGCCATTGCCACGCGCTGACGCTCCCCCCCCGACAACTCCGACGGACGGTGCTTCACACGCGAGCCGAGCCCGACACGCTCGAGCATGGCCTGCGCCACCGCTTGCGCCTGCTCGGTCGGCAAGCGGCGAATGCGCAGCGGCATCGCCACGTTATCGAGCGCCGAAAACTCGGCCAGCAGGTGGTGGAACTGATAGACGAAGCCGAGCGATTGATTGCGCTGCGACGTCTTTTCGCGCTCGCGCAACGACGAAAACGGTTTGCCGAGCAGCGACACCTCGCCGCGCGACGGATCGTCGAGCCCGCCCAACACGTGCAGCAATGTGCTCTTGCCCGATCCCGACGCGCCCACGATGGCCACCTTCTCGCCGGGGGCCACGTCGAGACTCGCGCCGTTGAGCACCGTCACATTGAGCTGGCCTTGACGGAACGTCTTGTGCAGATCGCGCGCGCGCAGCACCGGTCCGTCATAGGCAAGGTTCGGCACACCGGCCAACGATGCATTCGCTTGATTCTTGGCGTTACTCATAGCGCAGGGCCTCCGCCGGTTTGACGCGCGAGGCGCGCCAGCTCGGGTAGATCGTCGCCAGCGCCGAGAGGATGAACGAAATCACCCCGATGCGGATCACGTCCGACGACTGCAGATCCGAGGGCAATTCGGAGATGAAATAGATGTCTTGCGGCAGGAAGTGGATACCCAGCAAGTGCTCGATGAATGGCACGATGGTGCCGATATTCACCGAGATCAGGCAGCCCAGCGCCACGCCGAGCAGCGCTCCGGCAAAACCGATCGTCACGCCCTGCACAATGAAGATCTTCATGATCGAGCCGGGCTGTGCGCCCAGCGTGCGCAGAATGGCGATGTCCGCATATTTGTCGGTCACCGTCATCACCAGCGAGGACACCAGATTGAAGGCCGCCACGGCGATGATGAGCGTCAGGATGATGAACATCATGCGCTTTTCGGTCTGCACCGCGATGAACCAGTTCTTGTTCTGCTGCGTCCAGTCGCGCACCCACATATTGCCGGACAGGGTTTTGGCCAGCTCGCGCGCCACGAGCGGCGCCCGCTCCATGTCATGGATCTTCAGCCGCACGCCGGTCGGGCCGTCGAGTCGCAAGAGCGTCTCGGCATCGTGCAGATCGATGAGCGCCAGCGAGCTGTCGTATTCGTAGTGCCCCGCCGTGAAAACGGCCACCACCGTGAACTGTTTCACGCGCGGCAACACGCCCGCGGGCGTGATCGTCCCTTGCGGGGCGACGAGGGTGATCTTGTCGCCGATGCTCACGCCAAGCGCCCGCGCCAGTTCGCGACCGAGCACGATACCGAAGCTGCCCGGCGTGAGGTTGGCGAGCGAGCCCTCGGTAATCTGCTTGCCGAGATCGGACACCTTGGCTTCCTCGCTCGGAACAATGCCGCGCAACACCACGCCGCGCACGTTGTCCTCGCGCGTGAGCATGGCCTGCTCGCCCACGTAGGGCGCCGCCGCAATCACATTCTTGTTCTGCAACGCTTCAGCCGCCGTGCGATGCCAGTCGGGCAGATTGCCGTCGACCGCGAAGACTTCGATGTGCGCAAGCACGGAGAGCATGCGGTCCCGCACTTCCTTCTGAAAACCGTTCATCACCGACAGCACCACGATCAGTGCCGCCACGCCGAGCGCAATGCCGGCCATGGAGATGAATGAAATGAAGGAAATGAAACCGTTGCCGGATGATCGCTTGCCGGTGCGCGTATAGCGCCAGCCGATCTGCCATTCGTATGGGAATTTCAAACGGATTCCTGATTCTTGATAAGGATCGATCGGAGCGTTCCAGCGCCAGTCCGCACCGGTGCCCAGCCCCCATGTATCTGACCACCACGTGGCCCCCTGTCGTCGCGGCCCGGCGGCCACCCGACCTGAACCCGGCTCGACACATGGCTCGTTCAGCCCCCGACGTGAGGGTCAGCCAACTGCCAGCGCGAAGTTTGCCATACAATTCGCCTCGATATGGATACACCTGCCCTGCACTTTCTCTTGCCGTTCGCGTTGCCCGCGTCGGCCCATTTGCCCGCACTGCTGGCCAACTTGGAGTTGCCTGCGCTCGAAAAGTTGCTCGCGCGCGGCGTCCAGGCTGCGCAGGACGTGCCAGCCGACCCGTTTGTCCCCACGCTGCCCCATGAACGCTGGCTGACCGAAGCCTTCGGCCTGCCCGGCGGGCCGTCGCGCGCGCCGCTCGCGCCTTTCATGCTGTTCGAGGACAGCGGCATGCTCGACACCCGGTTCTGGTACTGCGCGCAGCCGGCGCACATCCACATCGCCACCGACCACCTGGTGCTGACCGATCCCGCCGAACTCGCGTTGAGCCACGAGGATTCAGCCGCCCTGTTCGCCACCGCACACGCCCTGTTCGCGGAGGTCGGCGGCGACCTCGTCGCCCCGCGCCCGGACCGGTGGTACCTGAGCGCGCCGGCGCTGGGCGACCTGCTCACCGCGTCGCCCGCGCGCGCGGCCGGCCGCAACGTCGACATCTGGCTGCCGCAAGGCAAGGCCGAACTGACGTGGCGCAAATGGCAGAACGAAGTCCAGATGGCCTGGTACGACCATCCGGCCAATCAGGCGCGCGAAGCTCGCGGCCTGCCACCGGTCAATGCCATCTGGCTGTACGGCGGCGGTCAGCGCATTGCCGCGCCGCGCCTGAACC
>NZ_KB290525.1:15814-16049 GCF_000282835.1 Pandoraea sp. B-6
CGCCGGCGCTCGCGCGTGTCGCCCAGGGCCAGGCCCGCGAAGTCTCGCTCACGTTGTGCGGCGACAGTCACAGCGTGACGATGCGCTCGCGCGGCGGCGACTTGCGCAAGTTCTGGCGCCGTCAGGCGCTCGCCACCCGCATGGTGCCGCTCGCGCGGCTTGGCGAGGAAGTCGCATGACCGACATCGTCACCCGTCATGTCGACGACGCGACGGCCAACGCCCTCGCGCGCGAC
>NZ_KB290526.1:0-246 GCF_000282835.1 Pandoraea sp. B-6
TCGGCGACGCGGGCGTGACCGTCGTGTCGGGGCTGGCGGCAGGCATCGACGCTGCCGCGCACGAAGGCGCGCTCGAGACGGCGGGCGGCACCTGCGCCGTCGTGGGCACGGGGCCTGATCTCGTCTACCCGACGCATCATCGCGACTTGGCCGAGCGCATCGCTGAGCGCGGCCTCGTGCTGTCCGCGTTCCCCGTGGGCACACCACCGCGTGCCGATCACTTCCCGCGGCGCAACCGGCTGATTG
>NZ_KB290526.1:442-976 GCF_000282835.1 Pandoraea sp. B-6
GCATTGCGCCGCCCGCGCCGAGCGTGGAAACGCTCCCCCTGTCGGACAGGGGAAGCGCGGGAAATGCGCGCAAAAGCGCACATGGCGGACAGGCCCGTGTATCGAGGCGCCCGCCGTCCGACGGCGCGGCGACCGATCCATTCAGCATGGCCGAGACCGTGCGCGCCAGTGGCCCACCGACGGCCCGCGCCACCGTGGCGACGCCCACCGCCGCGCCCCCCGGCATGGCAGCAGTCCTGGAAGCGCTGGGGTATGATCCGGTCAGCGCGGACACCCTTTGCGGGCGCACCGGCCTGGCGATCACCACCGTGCTTGCGCATCTGAGCGTGCTTGAACTCGACGGCCGGATCGCCCGACTGGCCGGCGGACGATTTGCCCGGCAGACCGACCGGGGCGTACGCTGACGAATGCCCGGGTCGCCGAGGCCGATGCCTGAAATGCGCCGGTCGCCGCTGCGCCCCCTCCCAATTCCGAGATACCGACATCACCGACACCATGCCCGTTTTCGATCCTGTGGCCGACCGCTCCGCGCTG
>NZ_KB290526.1:1037-25167 GCF_000282835.1 Pandoraea sp. B-6
TATGCGCAGGCGTTCGAGCAATTGGCGGCCCGCCATCCGGCGCTGTGCTTCGTCTGGGTGGATATCGAGACGCACGCCGACTGGCTCGACGATCACGACATCGAGAACTTTCCGACCCTGCTCGTTCAGGATGCGCAGCAGCCGGCGGGACAGGCCCGTTTTTTTGGCCCAGTGCTGCCGGCCGTCGGCATTCTCGAGCGTATGCTCGACGCGCGAGTGCTGGGCGACGCGACGGTGGCCGCCCCTGCGCTGCGCGAGCACCTGCTTGCCGGATAGCCCCGTCGGAGCCGACCGGCAAGCGCATCAGGCAAAGCGCGACGCCGTGTCGCAGCGGTGGGGCCGCGCCGCCGGGCCTGCGCTTGCCGCCGGCTTGCGACGCGCTTATGATGTGCCGCTTTCAGGCATGCCTTGTGCCCGATCCGACGGCAACGCCGGACTGGCTATATGTTATAAAGCCAACGAATGTCGCTTGCCGACGCCCCCTCACCATTACCTAACGTCATGTCAAAAGCTCTGATCATTGCCGAGAAACCGTCCGTCGCGAATGACATCGCGCGGGCGTTGGGCGGCTTTACCAAGCATGACGAGTACTTCGAGAACGACGACTACGTCGTCTCGTCGGCGGTTGGCCACCTCGTCGAAATCGGCGCGCCGGAAGACTATGAAGTCAAACGCGGCAAGTGGAGTTTCGCCAACCTTCCCGTGATTCCTCCGCATTTCGACCTCAAGCCGATCGCCAAGAGCGAGTCGCGTCTGAAGGTGCTCACGCGGCTCATCAAGCGCAAGGACGTGGACGTCCTGATCAACGCCTGTGACGCGGGACGCGAAGGGGAACTGATTTTTCGCCTGATTGCGCAACACGCGAAGGCGAAGCAGCCGGTCAGGCGGCTGTGGCTGCAATCGATGACGCCGCAGTCGATTCGTGACGGCTTCAGTCGCCTGCGCAGCGACGACGACATGCTGCCGCTGGCCGACGCCGCGCGCAGCCGCGCCGAAGCCGACTGGCTCGTGGGCATCAACGGCACGCGTGCCATGACCGCGTTCAACAGCAAGGGCGGTGGTTTCTTCCTGACGACCGTCGGTCGCGTGCAGACGCCGACGCTGTCGATCGTGGTCGAGCGCGAAGAGAAGATTCGCAAGTTCGTGTCGCGCGACTACTGGGAAGTGCGCGCCGATTTCGTTGCCGCCTCAGGCTTCTACGAAGGCCGCTGGTTCGATCCGAGCTTCAAGCGCAACGAATTCGATCCGGAGCAGCGCGATTCGCGTCTGTGGAGCGTTGCGGCGGCCGAGTCGGTCGTGGCGGCGGTGCGCGGCAAGCAGGGCACGGTCACGGAAGAATCGAAGCCGTCGACGCAACTCTCACCGCTGCTGTTCGACCTGACGAGCTTGCAGCGCGAGGCCAACGGCCGCTTCGGTTTCTCTGCCAAGAACACGCTGGGTCTGGCGCAGGCGCTGTATGAAAAGCACAAGGTGCTGACGTACCCGCGTACCGACGCGCGCGCGCTGCCGGAAGACTATCTGGCCACCGTCAAGGAGACGATGGCCGTGCTCAAGGAGAGCAACAACTACCACCAGTTCGCCAACCAGATCCTGAGCAAGGACTGGGTCAAGCCGAACAAGCGGATCTTCGACAACAGCAAGATCAGCGATCACTTCGCCATCATCCCGACGCTGCAGGCGCCGAAGAACCTCTCCGAGCCGGAACAAAAGCTGTACGACCTCGTCGTCAAGCGCTTCCTGGCGGTGTTCTTCCCGGCGGCCGAGTATCAGGTGACGACCCGGATCACGGAAGTGGTGGGCCATCACTTCAAGACCGAAGGCAAGGTGCTCGTCAACGCTGGCTGGCTGGCCATTTACGGCAAGGAAGCGCAGGGCGACGGGAAAGACGGCAAGGAAGAGCAGCCGAACCTCGTGCCGGTCGCGAAGGACGAGAAGGTTGGCGTCGACAAGGTCGAATCGGTCGGCCTGCAAACCAAGCCTCCGGCACGGTACAGCGAAGCGACGCTGCTCTCGGCGATGGAAGGCGCGGGCAAGCTCGTTGAAGAGGGAGAGTGGCGCGAAGCGATGGCGGGCAAGGGTCTGGGGACCCCGGCCACGCGGGCGGCCATCATTGAAGGGTTGCTGACGGAAAAGTATCTCGTGCGCGAAGGCCGCGAGTTGCATCCGACCGCCAAGGCCTTCCAGTTGATGACACTGCTGCGCGGGCTCGGCGTCGACGAACTCACGCTGCCCGAACTCACGGGCGAATGGGAAGCCAAGCTCTCGCAAATCGAGCGCGGCGGCCTCAAGCGTGATGAGTTCATGCACGAGATCGCGCAAATGACGCAGACCATCGTCAAGCGCGCGAAGGAATACGACTCGGACACGATCCCGGGCGACTACGCCACGCTCACCACGCCGTGTCCGCATTGCGGCAGCGTGGTCAAAGAGAACTATCGGCGCTTCGCGTGCACGAGCTGCGCTTTCTCGATCTCGAAGATCCCGGGCGGGCGTCAGTTCGAAATCCCGGAAGTCGAGGACCTGCTCAAGAACAAGACCATCGGACCGCTGTCGGGATTCCGCAGCAAGATGGGCCGTCCGTTCTCGGCCATTCTCAAGCTCTCGCCCGACGACGAGATGGGTTACAAGCTCGAGTTCGACTTCGGCCAGGACAGCGGCGACGAAGACGGTGAGGCCCCCGATTTCACGGGACAGGAGCCGGTCGGCAAGTGTCCGAAGTGCGGCGGAAACGTGTTTGAGCACGGTATGCGTTATGTCTGCGAGAACGCCGTCGCCAGCCCGAAGACTTGCGACTTCACGTCGGGCAAGGTGATTCTCCAGCAGGAAATCACGCGCGAGCAGATTCACAAGCTGCTGACCGAGGGCAAGACGGATCTGCTGACGAGCTTCAAGTCGTCGCGTACGGGGCGAACGTTCAAGGCGTATCTGGCCAAGCAGAAGGACGGCACCATCGGCTTCGAATTCGAAGCGAAGGCACCGAAGAAGACGGCTGCGAAGGCTGGCGACGCCGAGGCTGACGGCAAAGCCGCCCCGGCGCGCAAGACGGCAACGAAGACCGCGGCGGCGAAGGCACCGGCCAAGAAGACAGCGGCCCGGAAAACGACGGCCAAAGCCAAGCCGGTCAAGAAGGAAGCCACGTCCGGCGCGTCGGACAACGCTGCCGTCGAGGACGAGGATCCGCCGTTCTAAGCGGATCGAGTACGGCATCGCCCGGTTGTCGCCGGGCAATGAAAACGGCCACTTCCTTGCGGGAGTGGCCGTTTTTTCATCTCGCGAAGCGCACTACGTCACACCGAAATGCCCGTGGTGGGCGCGCTCGGCGACGGGATCTTGGGGGGCACCCAGCGTTCGGCCGCCGAAATGCCTTCGTTCTGGCGGAAATACTCGACGGTGAGATCGATGAAACCGCGCGTCTTGGCCGACAGATACTTCCGGCTGGGATAGACGAGCGAGACATCGACCGGCGTTTGGGAGTAGTTGCGCATCAGCGCGACGAGATCGCCGTCGCGCACATCGTGCCCCACGAGATATGACGGCAGGAACGCAATGCCGTGCCCCAGCAGCACCGATTGACGCAGCAGCGCCGTGTTGTTGCAGATGAACTTGTTCTGCACACGCACGCGCACCTCGCCGTCCGGGCCGGAAAACACGCGGTCTTCGCTCCAGATGTCATTCGGCAGACCGAGCACACCGTGCTCGCCCAGCTCTTGGGGCGTGACCGGTTCGCCGTGCTCGGCGATATACGCCGGCGAAGCACACAACATCACGCGCGTCTCGGCGAGCACGCGTGAAATCAGGCTTTCGCTGTTGATCATGCGCGTGAGCAGAATGCCGCAATCGTAGCCCTCTTCCACCAGATCGACCGCCCGGTCGGTCAGCGCGAGATCGACCACGACCTTCGGGTGCAACTCCTGGTACTTCTTGACGAGCGGTGCGAGGTTGCGTAGACCGAACGACACCGGCGCAACGACCTTCAAGGTGCCTTTCGGATCGCGTGAGGCGCTGGAGATGAGGGCGTCGGCCTCGTCGACTTCGTCGATGATCTGCCGGCAGCGTTCGAGATACACCTGCCCGGCACCGGTCAGCGACAGACTGCGCGTGGTGCGATTGAGCAGGCGAACACCGAGATGCGATTCCAGTTCGGCGACGTGCCGCGTGACCACGGCGGCCGACAGGTCCATCTGGGCAGCCGTACGGGCAAAGCTGCCGTTGTCGGCCACTTTGACGAAAACGCGCATCGATTGCAGACGATCCATAGTGTTTCCAATCGTGATGTGCCGCGTCGTACTGGCAAGGACAAGCATGGGCGGGCCGGCCATTCACCGGCGCTGCGCGCACCCGCGGGCACCGGCCTGACCCCCGCCCCGGATCGTTCCGGGGTGGGCCGTGCGTGCCGCCAGGGCTGTCGACACGGCGGGGAGACTTCAATAAGGCGCTAGCTTACCGTAGGCAGCCGAAACTTGCCTGACGTGGCAACGATTTTGGTGCATGACCGCCCTGTGACATGCGCCTCAGGGCACCGGGATCCGCGACAGATGCGGGAATTCACTCGACGTCGTCAGCCATCACGTCTGCTTCTCGCCACTTTCGCGCCACTTTCGCGCCGTGAGCCGGGTGTTTGACGCAGGTCAGGGCGCGGCGTTCGCAGCGCCGCTACAGTCCTCTATCACCTACTGTTACAGGCCGCGTCATGACTCCGCTCCGCCTTTCGTCGACGCCTTGCGCCAACGCCGCAGCCCCCAGCGAACCGCACGCTGGTACGCCATGTCCCGGCTGTGCGTCGCGGACGTCGTCCGAGGGCCACGGGCATTCACGATGCGGCACGCCGCCGGCGCCGCGAAACACCGCAGCCCCGTCCGCCCCGCTTCACTTCGATGCACAACTGCTCGCCCGTTACGACGTGAACGGGCCGCGCTACACCTCGTATCCGACGGCACTGCAATTCCGTGACAACTTCGGCGCTGACGATTACGCGCGTGCAGCCGCGCAGTCCAAGCGCACTGGCAAACCGCTGTCGCTGTATGTCCACGTGCCGTTCTGCGACACGGTGTGCTTCTACTGCGCGTGCACCAAGATCGTCACGCACAATCGCGCCCACGCGCAGGCCTACGTCGAGCGCCTGCATACCGAGATCGCGCGGCAGGCGTCGCTGCTCGGCGCCGGCCGCGGGCTCGCGCAGATGCATTGGGGCGGGGGCACGCCGACGTTCCTGTCGTTGGAACAGATCGCCTCCCTTGTCGAGGCCATCAGCCGTCATTTCGTGATGACGCTCGACGACAGCGCCGAGTACGCCATCGAAATCGACCCGCGCAGTGCCGGCCCGGCATCGATCCGCGCCTTGCGCGCGCTCGGGTTCAATCGTCTGTCCATCGGGGTGCAGGATTTCGATCCCCGTGTCCAGGCGGCGATTCATCGCGTGCAGCCGCGCGCGCTGGTCGAAGCCACGCTCGACGCCGCGCGAAGCTGCGGTTTCCGGTCGGTCAACTTCGATCTGATCTACGGCCTGCCGTATCAAACGTCCGAGTCGTTCTCGAATACGCTCGACGCCGTGATCGAGATGGCGCCGGAGCGCCTGTCGGTCTTCAGCTACGCGCATCTGCCGCAACAGTTCAAAATGCAGCGCTGCCTGCCCGACGCCCTGCCGGACGGCCCGCAAAAGCTGGCGCTGTTGCAGACGATCATTGCCCGCCTGAGCGCAGCGGGCTATGTCTATATCGGCATGGATCACTTCGCGCGGCCCGACGATGAACTCGCCCGTGCGCAGGCCGCTGGCAGTCTGCATCGCAACTTCCAGGGTTACAGCACACGGGCCGATTGCGACCTCGTCGGGGTGGGCATGTCGGCCATCGGCCGGGTGGGGGATAGCTACGCACAGAACGCCAAGACCCTGAAGGCGTATTACGAAGCCATCGATGCCGGCGGACTCGCCGTCGCGCGTGGCGTGCGACTCGATGACGACGACCATATCCGGCGCGACGTCATTTCGCGCCTGATGTGCCACATGTCGCTGGAATTCGCGCCCCTCGAACAGGCTTACGACATCCGCTTCGCCAGCTATTTTGCGAGTGAGCTGGGCGAGTTGGCCGAGCTGGCGGCCGATGGTCTCGTGGCCATCGAGGCCCACGGACTGCGCATCTTGCCGGCCGGACGCTTGCTGGTTCGCGTCGTCGCTCAGGTCTTCGATCGCTATCGTCGCGGCAACGCTCACTCGCGATACGCAAAAGTGATGTGAGCGCAGCGCGGGTCGGCCCATGAAAAAACGCCCGGTGAAGTGCTCACCGGGCGTTCTCACTTTCTGGGTTGACGAGGCTGACGAGGCGATTGAGGCCAACGACGCCTCAGCAGCATCGTCCGCCGCCTTTGCCGCCGTAGCGCGCTTCCTGCCGTTCCCGGAAGAACGCCTCGTAGCTCATGACCGGCTGATCCGGGTGCGTGGCCTGCATATGCGCGACATAGGTGTCGTAGTCGGGCAGGCCGACCATCAGACGCATGGCCTGCCCCAGATACCGGCCCACCTTACCGACTTCATCGAGCATGGCGTCGCCCCCGGCCTCAGACCTGACGACCGGTCGGCATCGGCTCGAACGGCGTTTCGCGAGCCGTCGGCTTGTTGGCCTGGCGTGCCACGAGGATGGTGCGTACGCCGAAGATCGCCACGGATACGACCACGAACATAAACACGCCGGAGAGCGTTGCATCGACGTAATCGTTGAACACGATCTGCTGCATCTGCGCGACCGACTTGGCCGGCGCGAGCAACTTGCCGTCGGCGAGCGCCGCCTGATAATTGGCCGCGTGCGCCAGGAAGCCGACCTTCGGATTCGCATCGAACATCTTCTGCCACCCGGCCGTGAGCGTGCAGGCCAGCAGCCACAGCGTGGGCAGGACCGTCACCCAGGCAAAGCGCTCGCGCTTGAGCTTGTAGAGCACGCACGTCGCGAGGATCAGCGCGATCGCGGCCAGCATCTGGTTGGAGATACCGAACAGCGGCCACAGCGTATTGATGCCGCCCAGCGGATCGACCACGCCCTGGTACAGGAAGTAGCCCCACGCAGCCACGCACAGACCGGTGGCGGTCAGGTTCGCGGGCCACGAATCCGTGCGCTTGAGCGACGGCACGAATGTCCCCAGCAGATCCTGCAGCATGAAGCGGCCGGCACGCGTGCCTGCATCGACCGCCGTCAGGATGAACAACGCTTCGAACAGAATCGCGAAGTGATACCAGAACGCCATCATCGCTTCGCCGCCGACCACCTTGTGCAGGATCTGGGCCATGCCGACGGCGAGCGTCGGCGCGCCACCGGCACGCGAGATGATCGTGTTCTCGCCCACGGCGTGTGCGGTGGCGGTGAGCACGTCCGGCGTGATGGCAAAGCCCCAGCCCGAGACGACGTGCGCCACGGCTTCGGGCGTCGTACCGATCACGGCGGCCGGGCTGTTCATCGCGAAATACACGCCCGGATCGATCACCGAGGCCGCGACCAGCGCCATGATGGCCACGAACGACTCCATCAGCATGCCGCCGTAACCGATGAAGCGCGCGTTGAGTTCGTTATCGAGCAGCTTGGGGGTGGTGCCCGACGAGATCAATGCATGGAAGCCGGACACGGCCCCGCACGCGATCGTAATGAAGAGGAACGGGAACAACTTGCCCGACCAGACCGGGCCGCTGCCGTCGACGAACTGCGTGAGCGCGGGCATCTTCAGCTCGGGTGCGACCACCAGAATGCCGATGGCCAGCGCCATGATCGTGCCGATCTTCAGGAACGTCGACAGATAATCGCGCGGCGCAAGCAACAACCACACAGGCAACACCGATGCGACAAAACCGTAACCGATCAGCATCCACGTGAGTTGCTTGCCGTCGAACGTGAACAGCGGCGCAAAGGTGGCGCTGTCGTGCACGTTCTGGCCGAAAAAGATCGCGGCCATCAGCATCACGAAGCCGATGATCGACACTTCCCCGATGCGGCCCGGACGGATGTAGCGTGTATAGACGCCCATGAACAGCGCGATCGGGATCGTCAGTCCGACGGTGAACGTGCCCCACGGCGAACCGGCCAGCGCCTTGACCACGATCAGCGCCAGCACGGCCAGAATGATGATCATGATGAGGAACGCGCCGAACAGCGCGATCACCCCGGGAATCATGCCGAGTTCGGACTTCACGAGATCGCCCAGCGAGCGGCCGTCGCGGCGCGTGGAAATGAACAGCACCATGAAGTCCTGCACTGCGCCCGCGAACACCACTCCGGCGAGAATCCACAACATGCCCGGCAAATAGCCCATTTGCGCGGCGAGCACCGGGCCGACGAGCGGTCCTGCGCCGGCAATGGCCGCGAAGTGGTGCCCGAACAGCACATAGCGATTGGTCGGCACGTAGTCCAGGCCGTCGTTATGGCGCCAGGCCGGCGTCATGCGCGAGCCGTCGAGTTGCGCGACGCGCGTCGCGATGAACTTGCTGTAGAAACGATAAGCGATCAGATACACGCAGACAGCCGCGATCACGATCCAGAGTGCGCTGACGGTTTCGCCGCGCGATAGAGCCACCGTGCCAAGCGCGCAAGCGCCGACGACGGCCACCGCTGCCCAGGGCAGTTGTTGCCAGATGCGATTCATTGTCTCTCCTCGGAACTGCCTCCTTCAGGCAGCAACCCGGGACCGCGCCGTTGCGGCACTGCCCCGCCTCTTGACCCGGCACCATGACGGCACCGTGGAACGTGGCTCGCAGCACGCGCCCCTCTTTCGGGGGCCTGCGCACAGCAAGGACCGGTGGTGCTACGCAGCGCATCGGCGTGTGAACATCCGAACTGGCGTAACACCGGCGAGACGCTGACGAATGACACTCGGCAGCCCCGGCCACGATTCGGCGTGTAGTATTGGCGTTTGCCCGCTGCGCCACAAGCGCGAAACTACGCAGGCCCGCTACGTGCTATTACGTAGCGAAGCCCCGTGAAACGCGGCATTGCAGCTTTCCGAATGCCATGAATCTCCGACAGAAATTTTTCGTCCTGGCGCTGTTGCCGGTGGCCCTGGCGATGGTCGCCATCGCGCTGGCCGTGCGACACCAAGGCAACGAGCTTTCGAGCGCGCAGCACGACGCTGTGCAAACCACATCGCTGGCCAACAAGCGGGCGGAGCTGCTGCATTACGTGGGCCTTGCGCGCAAGGCCATCGAGCCGCTGTACGACGGCCCCGACACGCCCGCCGCCCGCGAGGCGGCCCTCGCCATCCTTGCCCGCCTGGAGTTCGGCAAGGACGGCTACTTTTTCGTCTACGATCTCGAAGGCCGCAGCCTGATGCACCCGCGCCAACCCGAGCTCGTCGGCCACAATCTCTGGTCGCTCAAGGATGCGTCGGGCGCGCCCACGATCCAGCGCCTGATCGCGGCGGCGCGCGCCGGCGGCGGCTACGTGCAATATCCGTGGGAAAAGCCGTCCCTGCACCAGATGGCGCCAAAGCTCGGCTACGTCGTCGCCCTGCCCCGCTGGAACTGGATGATCGGCACCGGGATTTATCTCGACGACGTCGAAGCTACGCTGCGCGCGTCGGACGAGCGCGCGCAGGCGAACATCGATCGCACGCTGATCTGGATCACCCTCATCGCCTCGACATGCCTGGCGATCGTGGCCCTGTGCGGGCTCGTCGTGAACATCACCGAACTCAAGACCGCCGATGCGAAGTTGCGCCAACTGGCGCGTCAGGTGGTGGAATCGCAGGAAGTCGAGCGCGCGCGCATTTCGCGCGAACTGCATGATGGCATCAGCCAATTGCTGGTGTCGGTCAAGCTACTGCTCGAGTCGGCGTCGATGCGTTTGCCGGGCTCGCCCGCCGCCGCCAGCACCGCGCTGGGCGTGGCCATCGAGCGGTTGAACGGCACGCTCGGGGAAGTACGACGTATTTCGCAGGCGCTGCGCCCGGCCATGCTCGACGATCTCGGTCTGGCCGCGGCCATCGACCAGCTCGCACGGGAGTTCGGCTCGCATGCGAATCTGCCTGTCGAGATGCAAGTCGAAGGCGACGCCCCCGTGCTGGACGACAACATCAAAACAATGCTCTATCGCATCGCGCAGGAAGCGCTGACCAACATCGAACGCCATGCGCACGCGTCGCGCGTTTCGATCCTGCTGATGTTCAAACCCGACGGCATTCACCTGTCGATTGCTGACGACGGCTGCGGATTCGACGTGACCGACGTGCATCACAATCCCAGCCATGGCATCGGCCTGCGCAATATGCGCGAGCGGCTCGATGCCGTCGGCGGCGTTCTCGGCATTCAGTCGTGGCCGGGTCTTACCACCATCAGCGCGTGGGTGCCCCTCACGCCCGCCGCCGCGAAAGCGGCGCTTCGTACAGCCTCACACCAATGACGCAAGCGCATCCCATTCGACTGCTCCTGATCGACGATCACCCGCTCGTGCGCGATGGACTGCGCGCACGCTTCGATGCCTCGCCCAACCTGCAGGTCGTCGGTGAGGCGGGCAATGCACAGGAAGCGCTCACGCGGGCGAAGACATCGTCGCCGGATCTGGCGCTGATGGACATCAGCATGCGCGGCACGAACGGCATTGAACTGACGGCCCAGTTTCGCGAGCAGTTCCCCCACATCGCCGTGCTGATCCTCTCGATGCATGACAACGCCGAATATGTGCGTCAGGCCGTCCGCGCCGGCGCACGCGGCTACGTGCTCAAGGATGCCCCCGCCCACGAGATCGTGACCGCCATCGAACGCGTGGCGCGCGGCGATTCGTACTACAGCGCCGCCATTGCCGCGCGCGTGGTGCAGGCCTCGACATCGCACGCCCCCATCGACTCGCTCACGCCTCGTGAACGCGAAATCCTCTCGCGGATCGCGCGCGGACTGGCGAACAAGCAAATTGCCACGGAGATGGATTTGTCGGTCCGCACCGTGGAGACGCACCGGCTCAACATCAAGCGCAAGCTCGGCATCGAAGGGCAGGCGGAGTTGATCAAGTTTGCGGTGGAGAATCGACTGTAGGTCGCGTGGGGGCGCCTGTCGAGCGCACGGCGCGCATGGGTCGAGTGACGGTACGGCGCTCACACCGACCGTGATCAGTGCACAAATGGGTTGTATACCTCTACGCCGGTACTGGAAAAATCCCTCACGTTGCGCGTGACCACGACAAGCCGATGCACCAGCGCAGTGGCAGCGATCAACTTGTCGATGGGGTGCTCGGAATGGGGCACGCGTAGACGTGCCCAAACGTTACAGATCGTCTGGTCCACCGGCAAAATCTCTCGCGCGTAATCGCGTTTCAGCTTTTCGAGCCATGCCTCGATCAGCACCGCCTGTCGCGCATCATTCCGGTGCCGAAGGACTTTCACACCACGCTGTAGTTCTCCCAGCGTGATGACCGAAAGAAAGCGCGGTGATTGATCACGATCGGTCCGACGGATAAAGCGCTGAACCCCTTCGTCACCGCCCCCGCATTTCCGACACTCGCTAATAACGTTCGTATCGAGTAAATACATCGGACACTCATTGCCTTAATTGATACGTTCAAAATCGCTGTCCAGTCCGACATTCGGCATGGCCAACAGTGCTTCCCCCAGCGAGCGAAACCCCGGAACCCGCGCCACGTTATCCAGAATCGTCAGCACTTCTTCCTCCGGGGTTCTCCCGTACATGGCCGCACGCGACCGAATCGATCGCATGAGCGGTTCGTCAATACCTTCGATCAACATCATGTGCATCAGCGCCTCCTGGGGTTCCGAATGGAAAAGTCGTTGTCCGAACAGAACAACAGGAGAAATGCTATCACCACAGTCCTATCGAAAACCGCCCCGATCCTTGCCTGGCAAGCCTTTCGGAAGTCTCACAAGGCAACAAAAATCCCACCGAAGTCTCCCTCGGTGGGATCGTTGTGTGCATCCTTAACTTGATCCGTGATGCCGGCGTCTCGCAAGTTCAGCGCGCGATCATTCGATCATCGGACGAATCACGACTTCAGGCGACGCTCGATGTCGGTCTTCGTGTCGAGCAACGCTTGCGGCAGACGATGATTGAACGTGTCGAACAGTTCGGTGTGGAGCTTCAACTCCTCGTGCCAGGCGGCCGAGTCCATCGAGGTCACGTCGTCGAACTGCGACGGCGTGAACGACAGACCGTTCCAGTTCAGGTCCTCGTAGCGTGGTGTGATGCCGAACGCGTTCTCCACCCCTTGCGCCGTGCCGTCGATACGGCCGAGCATCCACGCCAACACGCGCATGTTCTCGCCGAAGCCCGGCCACACGAACTTGCCGTCCGCGCCCTTGCGGAACCAGTTCACGCAGTAGATCTTCGGCAACGCGGCGCCAAGCTTGTCCAGATGCGCGCCGGTATCGAGCCAGTGCTGGAAGTAGTCGCTCATGTTGTAGCCGCAGAACGGCAGCATAGCGAACGGATCGCGGCGCACCACCCCCTGCTGGCCCGCCGCCGCGGCCGTCGTCTCCGAGCCCATGGTCGCGGCCATGTACACGCCCTCGGTCCAGTCGCGCGCTTCTGTCACCAGCGGCACGGTCGTCGAACGGCGGCCGCCGAAGATGAACGCATCGATCGCCACCCCGGCCGGGTTTTCCCAGTCGGCATCGATCGACGGACATTGCGATGCCGGTGCCGTGAACCGCGAATTCGGATGCGCCGCCTTGCGGCCCGTCTCCTTCGCGCTCTCCGGCGTCCAGTCCTTGCCCTGCCAGTCGATCAGATGCGCCGGCGGCGTGTCGGTCAGGCCTTCCCACCACACATCGCCGTCGTCCGTCAACGCCACGTTGGTGAAGATGACGTTCTCACCGAGCGTCGCCAGCGCGTTCGGGTTGGTCTTCTCGCTGGTCCCCGGGGCCACGCCGAAGAAGCCGGCTTCCGGATTGATCGCGTATAGACGGCCATCGCGGCCCGGCTTGATCCAGGCGATGTCGTCGCCAATGGTCTCGACCTTCCAGCCGTCGAAGCCCTTCGGCGGGATCAGCATGGCAAAGTTGGTCTTGCCGCAGGCCGACGGGAACGCCGCCGCCACGTGATACTTCCTGCCCTCGGGCGACGTCACGCCGAGAATCAGCATATGTTCGGCGAGCCAGCCTTCGTCGCGGCCCATCTTCGAGGCGATGCGCAGCGCGAAACACTTCTTGCCCAGCAGCGCATTGCCGCCGTAGCCCGAGCCATAGCTCCAGATTTCGCGGGTTTCCGGAAAATGCACGATGTACTTCGTGTTGTTGCACGGCCATGCCACGTCCTGCTCACCGGCGGCGAGCGGCTTGCCCACCGTATGAACGCAAGGCACGAACTCGCCGTCGGCGCCCAGAACGTCATACACGGCACGGCCCATGCGCGTCATGATGCGCATGTTCACGGCCACGTACGGTGTGTCGGACAATTCCACGCCGATATGGGCAATCGGCGAGCCGAGCGGACCCATCGAGAACGGTACGACATACATCGTGCGACCGCGCATGCAGCCCTGGAACAGGCCGTCGAGCGTCGTACGCATTTCATGCGGATCGATCCAGTGATTGGTCGGGCCCGCGTCTTCGCGCGCTTCGCTGCAGATGAACGTGCGGTCTTCCACCCGCGCGACATCCGACGGATCGGAGAGCGCGAGGAACGAGTTCGGGCGCTTGGCCGGGTTGAGCCGCTTCATCGTGCCGGCAGCCACCATCTGCTCGCACAGACGGTCGTATTCCTCCTGTGAGCCGTCGCACCAGACGACACGCTCGGGCTGGGTAATCGCCGCGATGTGCGACACCCAGTCGATCAGCTTGCGATGACGCACCCAGGCGGGCAGATCACGGGTAGCGACATTGGACGAGGAGGAGGAGGCGTTGAGCGCGCTTGCGCTCACACTGGCTTGCGTCATGGGGGTTGTCTCCATGCAGAGTCGGGAAATCGAGGCGGACGCCGGGCGTCCGTCGTGCAGGCACCTTGGATGGCCGGGCGACCCTTCCGGTTGGGGATACCGGAAGGGCAGGATAGCCCCGGCGATCGCCGTGTGCGCAGAAGCTTAACGCGCACGCAGGCATGGGCCGCACGAAGTACGGAGCGTGTTGTGTGGCTTGCGACGCACGCAAGTCCACACGCGGGACAGCAGGGGGCAACACGCGCACCGATACGTGCGCATCAGGCGTCTCGCTCACCGGGTCCGACTTGCTTTTGCGGGGTGGGTTCGATTTTTTGCCATCGTGTTGAGGCGGTTTCGCCATGGTTGCCAGGACACCTGCCATACTATGCAAAACGAGGCGTCAGCATACCACCGCGCAAATCGCGTCGGTGCTGCGTCGCAACAAGGCCGGCGCTGGGTGGCCCCGACAAACGCCGTCCCTGTGGTCGACCCGTTCGTCCGCCGGTCGCGGCGGCCTCAGACCCATGTTCCGCCCGCGCAGAGCGCTCGCCGTCCTGCGCCGATCCGATTACGTTTTGCCATGAAAATTGCCATTCTCGACGACTATCAGGACGCCGTTCGCAAGCTCGACTGCTTCTCCCTGCTGGCTGGTCACGACGTCAAGGTCTTCAACAACACGGTCAAGGGCGTCGGGCAACTCGCCGCCCGTGTCGGCGAAGCGGAAGTGCTCGTTCTGGTTCGCGAGCGCACCGCCATCACCGCCCAGCTCATCGACAAACTGCCGCGTCTGCGCATCATCAGCCAGACCGGGCGTGCCGGCGCGCACATCGACATCGACGCCTGCACCGCCCGCGGCGTGGCCGTGCTCGAGGGCATCGGCTCGCCGACCGCGCCGGCCGAACTCACCTGGGCACTGATCATGGCCGCCCAGCGCCGGATTCCTCAATATGTCGCCAGCCTCAAGCACGGTGCGTGGCAGCAGTCCGGTCTGAAATCGTCGAGCATGCCGGCGAATTTCGGGCTGGGTCAGGTGCTGCGCGGTCAGACACTCGGCCTCTGGGGCTACGGCAAGATCGGCCGACTCGTGGCAGGCTACGGCCGCGCGTTCGGCATGGAAGTGATGGTCTGGGGACGTGAAGGATCGCGAGAAGCCGCCGCCGCCGATGGCTTGCGCGTGGCGAACAGCAAGGAAGAACTGTTCACGCAAAGCGACGTGCTGTCGTTGCACCTGCGCCTGAACGACGAGACGCGTCACCTCGTCAAACTCGACGACCTGCTGCACATGAAGCCCACGGCACTGTTCGTGAATACGAGCCGTGCGGAACTGGTCGAAGAGAACGCATTGATCACGGCACTCAATCGGGGCCGCCCCGGCATGGCCGCCATCGACGTCTTCGAGAGCGAGCCGATTCTGCAGGGCAACCCCCTGCTGCGACTGGAAAATTGCGTGTGCACGCCGCACATCGGCTACGTCGAGCGGGAAAGCTACGAGCTGTATTTCCGCGTGGCCTTCCAGAATATCGTCGATTTCCTGAACGGCGACCGCTCGCACGTCGCCAACCCGGCCGCGCTGCTCGGCTTCGGGCGCTGACATCCGCAGCGCCGGCGAGGCGCCTACGCCATCGTGTCCCGATGTCGCAGGAAAGTTTCGCCGTCCTGGCGACCCAGCGCGAATGCCGGGCCCATCATGTCGGGGCGAGTGTAATCCCAACTCGAAATCGGCACGGGTACGGACGGCTGCACGTACAAGCGGTCCTGCCCGGCGTGATGTTGCGTAAAGATCTGCGGACGTGGATAGCGCCGCGTCACCAGCACCAGCACTCGCCCCGGCGTGGCGTCGAGCGCATCGACCGGCACGTTGTCGACCATGCCCCCGTCGAGCACAGGGCGACCGTCGCGCCGCAGAATTGGCGTGAACGGCGGCGTGCATGACGATTGCAGCATCAGATCGGCCAGATCCGCTGTCGTTCGGCAGTCCTGCGCGCGCACGAATTCGGGGGTAAAACCGAGCTGCCTCGCGAGCGTTGGATGCAACGTGCGGCGCACGTGCTTGTCAATGTTGTAAGCCACTAGCCCCGCCGCCGTCGCCATGCGTGGCCCCAGCCAGCGTGGGATGTGCGACAGGCCCACGCGAATCTCCGGCGCCGCGGCAAGTTTGTCGAGCTGGCCGTCATAGATGGCGAGCAGCGCTTGACGATAGATGCGGTAATGCGGAAACACCCGCTCACGGCGCACCAGATTGCCCCAATAGGCATTCTTGCGATTGCTCGCGAGCGCCTGCCGGTAGTAATCCATCACCCAGTCCGACGAGCGCATGTGCAGCATGCACGCCGTGGCCGCGCCGGCCGAAATACCGGTGATGATACGCGGGCGCAGCGGCATGTCGCGCGTCACGCGTTCCCAGAATCCCGCCTGCCACCAGCAACGGTTGCCGCCCCCGGCGAATACGATCTGATCGAACACTTGCCCCCCTCGGTACTATCGCGCGCGCCACGTCGACCGCCTCGCGCCCGTGTGCTCACAACAGCGCGTAAGTCGTCGTCGCATGCACGGCCATCTTGCCCGACGCGTCGAGAATTTCGATTTCGCCGAACACCAGGTTCTTGCCGCGACGCAGAATTCGCGCGATCACGCGCAGATCGCCATCGGTCACCGGGCGCATGAACTGCGTGTTGAGCGTGACGGTTGTCATCGGCTGGAAGCCGCCGAGCGCGGCCGAGAGGGCCACCACCATCGCCGTGTCGGCCACGGCCATGAACACCTGCCCGCAGATCACGCCACCGCCATGTCTGAATGCGGCATCGAACGGCAATGTGAGCTCGCTTTGTTCCGGTCCGGTCGCCTCGATCCGCAGATTCAATTGCCGCACCCACGGCGACACGAGTCCGTCGAGCATCTTCTGCACTTGCACCAGCTCCATCGTGAGCGTCCTCCGGTTTCGTTGAGACGCCGATGATAGCCCCAAAACAGAAGCGCCACCCCACCAGGGGTAGCGCTTGTGTCATCCGCCAGGGTCATGCGCCTCGGTCACGCGCGCGAATAGCCCTCAGCGGCCGCTCATCCATTCGTCTTGTCATGACGAATCCGTCGGTTCTGATGATTCTCGCGGTGCTGCACGCCGACCTGCTCGCCCGCGCTCACGTGACCGTTTTTGCCTGCATGCGCTTCGGCGGCGTCGACATGCGCCTGCCCGCGCTCGAGGCTACCGGCCTGCTGGTTGGTCAACGTACCGGCGGCTTGTCCTTGCGCGATGCGCTTCTCCTGATTGACGTTACGTTGCACGTCGGCCTGCATGCGCTCCGACGACGCCGATCCGGGATTCGCCGCCCGGTCGTTGTGCTTGAGCTGCTCGATCTTTGCGCTCTCGTTGTTCTGGGCGCGGGCAATGCGGGCCTTCTCGGCCGCCGTATCGCCGGTGTGATCGGCGTGCGCCTGCATCCGGTCGATCTTCGCCTCGCCCTTCTCGAGACGCGACGCTTCCTTCGTCGTCAACTGACCGCTCTTGAGGCCATTGTCGATGCGCTGCTGTTGCTTGACGTCGCGCGACGTCTCGGTCGTGGGCGTCTGGGCAAACGCCTGCGAGGCGAACACTCCGCCCAAGGCAAGGGTCGCGGCGCTCAGAATCACGGTTTTGCGGACGTTCATGATGGAATCCTTATTGGCTTTGCACTGCTTTGAGTTGGCCTGAACGCGCATGCGGTGATGCGTCTTCAGGAAACCGGCGGGGATCCGGGCCGTTGGCGGGATTGCCAGCGAATGACCGTGTCCTTATGCGGTTTAACGGCGCAGGCGAGCGCCGCGCCGACAGCCGGCGTGTAACCGGGCAGTCCGAAAAGTAACCACGTGTAATCGGCGCGCCTGTCGCGATTCGCGCTATGTCCCTGAAATCGATAGGACACCCGCAGACAGCGCCGTAACGATTTGATACAGTGGTGCCCATTTGGCCGGCACGCGGCGCTAGCGAGCGTGCCACTCCGTACCTGTCAGCCCCCCTTACGCGAACTCGCGAGTCAAGAAGGAGCCTTCCCCATGCAGAGCACCAGAGACGATCTCGGCAAACTGATCTTGCGCCTTACCCTCGGCATCCTGCTGCTGTTTCACGGCGTCAGCAAGGTCATCAACGGGATCGGCTTCATCGAGGGCATGATCACTTCGCACGGCCTGCCGAGCTTTCTCGCCTACGGCGTCTATCTCGGCGAACTGCTCGCCCCGGTCCTGCTGATTCTCGGCGTTCTCACCCGTCTGGGCGGCCTGCTCGTCGTGGGCAATATGGTGATCGCGTTCTCGCTGGTGCACCTGAACCAACTCGGCGATCTCGCGAAGACCGGCGGCTGGTCGCTCGAACTGCAAGCCTTCTACTTGTTCACGGGCGTTTGCCTGATGCTCTTCGGTGCGGGCCGCTACAGCGTGTCGGGCGGTCGCGGCGCCTGGGACTGATCGAAGGACGAAGCGCGTCAGGCGTGCCCTTTTGCGCGCACTATCGCACGCAGTTCATGAACGGCCCGCCCTTGTCGACACCCGGCAAGGGCGGGCCGAGTCGTTTCGGAATATTGCGAATCCCGGCGCTGGTAACGTCAGGTAATACACCGGTTGCACTTTGCAACGTGTTCGGTGCGGCGATGACTTACTCTGAAACTGCCAATTCCGGCAGTATCCACAGGGAGTCAACACCATGCGCAAACTGAAGATCGCCGCCGCGTCGGCCATCCTCGTCGCCACCTCGATGCTCGGCGTCGCTTATACCGCCAATGCCGCCGATGCCGCGGCACCGGCCACGGCACCCCATGCCGCCGCATACCACATGCGCGGCGAGCGCGGCCCGTGGGGGCTCGGCGACATGCACAAGCTGCACGATCAATTGAAACTCGACGCGCAGCAGGAACAAGCGTGGCAGCAGGCAGTGACCACGTCGAAGCAGAATCACGACGCCATGCGCAAGAATGGCGAACAGCTCCGGCAGATGATGGCGCAGACGAAGGATCAGAAGATCCTCGACCTGGCCGGCATGCGCGCCGCCCGCGAGAAGGCGTTCGACCAGAACCGCCAGCTTCGCAGCCAGACGGAAGATGCCTGGTTGAACGTGTACAACGGTCTGAACAACGACCAGAAGACGCTCGTGAGCACCACGATCAAGGCGCGCTGGGCCAAGATGAAGGCCTGGCACGACAAGGCAAGGCAACATCGCGGTCCGATGCACAGGAACGCCCCGGCCCCGCAACCGCCGGCCGGTCAAGCGCAGTAAGTCACATCGGTGCGAGTCCAGCGCCGCCGGGCACGATGGCCCGGCGCGCGCCGGCGCTCAGGTCTCGCTCCACAGGCGTAGCAGGTTGTGATAGCAGCCGACGAGCGAGCGCCGCGCGGTCTCGTCAGCGTCCGACGCGTTGAGACGCTGGATCGCGTTGTCCATGTCGAAGAGCAGCGTGCGCTGCGTGTCGTCCCGCACGAGACTCTGCACCCAGAAGAAGCACCCGACCCGCGTGCCGCGCGTGATAGGGTTCACGCGATGCAGGCTGGTCGCCGGATACAGCACCATGTCGCCTGCGGCCAATTTCACCTCGTGCGCCCCGTACTGATCCTCGATCACCAGTTCTCCGCCGTCGTACGCATCCGGCGACGCGAGAAAGAGCGTGGCGGAGATATCCGTGCGAATGCGCATGCCGCTGCCCGGCTGCAAACGAATCGCCCCGTCCACGTGGTGACCGAAGTGCATGCCTTCGCCGTAGCGGTTGAACATCGGCGCGTACACCTTGTTCGGCAATGCCGCGCTGATAAACAGCGGATGGCGCTCCAGCGCACCGAGAATCACGTCGCCCAGTTCGCGAGCCACGGCTGAGCGCTCGTCGATCTGCTGGTTTTGTTTGACGGGCGCCCCCTGATAGCCCGCGGTGGCCAGGCCGTCGACCCATGCGTCGCCCGCGTTGTCGAGCGCTGCGCGAACCCAGCGCACCTGCTCGGCATTGAGGACATTCGGAATGCGTAGCAACATCGACGTGCGTCTCCGTCAGAACCGGTAAGTGCCCGTGAGCAGCGCCGTGCGCCCGATGCCCGGCGCAGCCCGTCCGCCGTCGGACGGCACCAGCGCGTCGAAGTAGGTCTTGTTGAACACGTTGAGCAGGTTGAGGCGAATGTCGTATTTCGGCTGATGATAAGCGATCGTGGCGTCCCAGCGAGTGTAACCGCCCACGCGAATCAGGTTCGTGTTCGCCGCATAGCGCATTGACATGTACTTCATGCCGCCGCCCACCTCCCAGTGACCGAGCGTATAGGTCGACCAGAGCGTCAGCGAATGTCGCGGCGTGTTGGCCAGCACATTGCCCTGCGTGCCGTCGTTCGCCTGCACCACTTCCGAGTTCAGGAACATATAGCCGCCCATCACCTGCCAGTTCGACGTGATACGGCCTGTGGCGCTCACCTGCGCACCGCGAATGCGCACCTTGCCTGCGTTCGTGTATTCGCCCGACGTGCCGGTCTGCGTGCGCGCATTGTCCTGCGTGACCTGGAACAGTGCGGTGTTGATCGCCAGATTGTCGTCGAACAGATTCCACTTGCTGCCGACTTCGAACGATTCGTTCGTCGCGGGCGGCAGGGCCTGCGTGTTGTTGGTGACGGTGAGCGTTTCAAGCGACGGGTTGAACGACGTGCCATAGGAGAAGTAATACGACTGTGCCTCGCTTGGCTGATAGATCACGCCCGTGCGCACGCTCGTATGGTTGACCGTTTGCGTCGCGTAGCCCGGCGAACTGACGGTGTTCGAAAGCTGCGCCTTGAAGCGATCCCAGCGCAGGCCGCCCACAATCTTCCAGTGGCGGCTCAGCTCAACGGTATCGTTCGCGTAGAACGCGACCGTCTGTGCCGTTCCCTGCGCCAGGTTACCGGCGGTCGTCGTGACATTCGGCAGATTCGCGTAGTACGCCGTACTGCTGGCGGGAATCCAGCCGAGGAAGCCCGTCGACTGTCCAGCGCCGGTGCGCGAATACGCCTGATTTTCATAGGTGTCCTGCCCGAACTCCGCGCCGGCGATCAGGGTGTGCTTGATCGGTCCGGTCGAGAACGTCTTCACGACGTCGGTCTGGTTGAACAGCGACGAGTCGGTGATCTTGCGATCGTGACTCTGCAACTGCACCCAGAGCTGATCGAGCGAATACGACGGAAGTCCCGCCGTCGGACGGGCCGGCAGCGACGTGAATCCCCCGGTGCCGTTGGCGACGCCCACGGCATGCGGCGACGTTTCGATGGCGTCGATGACATAGCGGCTGTATTGCGTCTGGTTCGTGATCTTCAGACTGTCGTCGACCCTGTGCTCGATCTTGGCCGAGAGGCTCATTACGTCCTGCACCGTGCGGTCGGTCGTCAGGCCGTAGAACTGTTGCTTCGAGACCGGCAGCGGACTGCCGTTGTAGCCCACGGTGCCGTAGTCCGCCATATCGCGGTTATGTTGGACGAGCGCGGAAAGCGTGATCTGTGTGGGCGTACCGATGCCAAGCTTGAGCGTGGGCGCAACGCCCCAATCCCGATTGTTCATGACGTCGCGCGTCGTATGAATATTTTGCGCAAATCCGTTGATCCGGAACGCGGCAGTCTCCGAGAGCGGATGATTGAGGTCGAACGAGGTGCGGTACTGGTCGTTCGTGCCGAGCGTTCCGGAGACTTCGTTCAGCGGCTTGAGATTGGCCTGCTTGCTCACCTGGTTGATGACGCCACCGGTCGAACCCCGGCCGAACAGCATGGACGACGGGCCTTCGAGCACCTCGATGGCCTCGAGATCGAACGTATCGCGATAGTACTGGCCGCGATCGCGGAAGCCGTCGAGATAGATGTCGGTGCGTGCCGCGAAACCGCGCAGATTGATGTTGTTGCCGATCTGCCCGCCCTCCGCACCGCCAAGCGTAATGGCCGGCGAATTGCGCAGCGCATCGGCGAACGACGTGGCGCCCTGCGCCTGCATGACCGCCTTGTCGATCACGGTGACCGATTGCGGGATGTCGCGGATCGCCGTGGGCACCTTGCCGCCGACGGTCGAGATGTCGCGCTGGTAATCATCACGAATCGACGTGCCGGACACTTCGGTCTGCGGCAACGTGGCGGCCTGCGCCGCGCCTTGCGTCGTGGTCTGCGTCGTGCCCGAGGTCGGGGCGTCAAACGTGCTCTGTGCCATGGCGGGCGAGGCGTAAGCGACGGCGAACGGCGTGGCGAAGAGGGCCATCATGGCCACCGTCAGAGGCTTGCGTTGCATCATGATCGATCGGTTTCGAAAGGCGTCGTGGTAGGAATAAGGAGGGAGAACACCGACGGGTCGCGCCGAGCCCCACGCTGACGTCTCATCCGCGGTCGATGCCCTCGATATGGAGCGCGAATATAAATGAGAATGATTTACATTACAATTGCTTTACGACGACTGACGTAAATCTCCGACAGTCGTCTCGCGTCCGGCAGCACCTTGGCAGCACGACCGAACGCCCGATCGATCGCGGCGTGTGACCGCAGGGGCGGCGCGACGCCCGCAATGACATGTGAATTCCTCGGGTATTGCCGAAGAAATCGAGACTCGTGTTTATACTTTGGGCTGCAGTACTGAAAGCATTCGGCCGGAGCCCCCCCGGAACGGCCTTGACGTTTCGCCAGATTGCCGATGCGCCGGTCCCGATGGCAGCCCATGCCGCGCGCCGGATCCGTCGGTCGGGCTCGACGACATCTTGAATTCGCCGCACCGGTGCCACTCCCCTGGGGTGTGCGCCGGTGTTGCCTATTTGCCGTCCAGGGACAATGCAAGCCACCAGATCGCTCTACCTGCTGGGACCGATGCGGGTCGAACAAGGCAAACAAGCCTGCGCCGTGAAATACACGAAAGCGCGGGGCCTGTTGGCCTACCTCGCCCTGCAACCGGGCTTCCATACGCGCGGCGCACTCGCCGACCTGTTCTGGCCCGATGAAGATGGCCAGGGGGGCCGCGACAAGCTCAAGCGCATGCTCTTCCATCTGCGCGACACCCTCGGCGACGAACTCTTCGAATCCGACCGCCAGGTTGTGCGTCTGCGCCCCGAGACCGGCCTCTGGATCGACGCGCATGTCTTCGCGAGCATGATCGAGCAGGCGAATCGCACGCTCGACGCCGTGACGGGCCTGGATCTGGCCGCACATCTACAACATCTCGCCGACGCCGTCGCGCTCTACCAAGGCCCCTTCCTGCACGGACTGTCGGTACGCGACACCCCCGATCTCGAACAGTGGATCGAGCTCCAACGCGACGAATATCAGCGCCGCCGTGTCTTTGGCGAGCGGCTGCTCGCCGACGGTTACGCCCGTCTGGGCGATCTCGATCAGGCACTCGCGCACGCACGCCAGCTCGTCGCGCTCGCCCCGTTCGACGAATCGGGCTGGCACTGCCTGCTCGCGCTGCTACTGCGTGCCGGACGCCGCGACGAAGCCGAGACCGAATACCGCCGTCTGCGCGACATCCTCGACGAAGAACTCGGTGAGCTGCCCGGCGAGGCGCTCACCCAGTTGCTGGAGACGCCGCCCGCGCGCATGGAACAGCGCGCGACGGGCCCGGAGCGCCGCCAACTGACGGTCGTGGCCATCGAACTCGCGCCGAACGGCATCGACGATCCTGACCAGCTCGTGGGCACGATGCGCCCACCGCTCGTGCAGTGCGAGACGATCCTGCGCCAGTCGTGGGGCTACACGGTGCGCACGCCGACAGGCGGCCTGCTCGGCTATTTCGGCTATCCCACCGCCCTCGAAGGCGCCGGACGGCATGCCGTCGAAGCCGCCATGCGCTGCGTGCAGGCAAGCTCCGCGCGCGTCGGCATCGGTGTGGGCATTCACACCGGGCTGGTCATCAGCTCGGTGGCGGACGACAGTCCCGACACCGGCGGGCGCGTCTCGCGCTCGGCCACGCAGCTTGCCGACATGGCGCTGCCCGGCGAAGTGTTGATCTGCGACGCCACGCAACGTCTCATTGGCGTGGCCATCCCCACCACGTCACACGGCAGCGTGCGCGAGCGCCACGCCCATCGCGAGATTCCCGTGTTTCGCGTCAATCCCGACCCGACGCCGGAACGCCGTTCGCGCCGTCGCGCGGCGATGCTCTTCGGCCGCGATGCCACCCTGGCGGAACTCACCGCCGCGCACACGGCCATGCGCGACGCGAGCGCCGGACACGGCGTGCTGGCACTCGTGATCGGCGAAGCCGGTATCGGCAAATCGGCGCTGGTGCGGCATTTCGTGGAAACGCGCGGCCTGCGCGCGATCGAACTGGCCTGCGCGCCTGACGGCGCCGGCACGCCCTTCCACCCGAT
>NZ_KB290527.1:0-55724 GCF_000282835.1 Pandoraea sp. B-6
TGGCGCTGCGGAGGCTACCGGCGCAGCCGGTGCGGCCGCAGGGGCAGGCGCGCCGCTTTCCTCCGCGGCGAGCTGCTGGAGCACAGCGCAGATGCGCTTCATCGCCTCGGCATCGGGCTCACTGGAGGCGCGGTAGGCATTCAACTGTTGATGCAACACGTCTTTGGTTTCCAGGAAGGTGTCGACCATCTCGGTGCGCAACTGCAATTCGCCGCGGCGCGCGCGGTCCAGCAGGTTTTCCAGCAGGTGAGTGGTCTCGGTGAGCGCGGTGAAGCCGAACGTCGCGGCGCCGCCCTTGATCGAGTGGGCCGCACGGAAGATCGCATTGAGCTGCTCGTTATCGGGTGCATTGATATCGAGCGCGAGCAGAAGATGCTCCATCTCGGCGAGCAACTCTTCCGCTTCATCGAAAAAGGTCTGGTAGAACTGGGTGATATCCACCGATTTCCTCGTCCTAACTTGGTTGTGCCATCGACGACATCGTCATGCGCCTTCGCCGACGAGCGAGCCCACTACGTCGACCAATGCCTCGGGGTCGACCGGTTTGATCAGCCAGCCGCTGGCGCCCGCTTCGCGCGCCGCGGCTTTGTACGCGCCGTCGACTTCGGTGGTGAGCACCAGAATCGGCGTTTGCGCAAACGTGTCGAGTTCGCGCAGCGCGCGAATGAGCGACAGGCCGTCCATGCCAGGCATGTGCTGGTCGGTCAGCACCAGATCGAACGCCGCGTTCGACGCCAGCGCCAGGGCCTCCTGCCCGTCGCGGGCAGTCGTCACGGCGTAGCCGGCCTCGTCAAGCGTGGCCGCCAGTATCTGACGCATCGACGCAGAATCGTCGACGGCGAGAATCGTGTTGCGAAGGGCCTGCATGCGTCTCCTCTTGTCCGTTATCGCAGAGCGGCGTCGGGTGCCGCCGGGGGAGCAGGCGGTGCCGGCAGCTCGCCGTTGATGAGGGCGTTCACGGCATCGCTGCCGGCGCCGCGGGCGTTCGCTGCGTCGATCGTCGGTTGGTCGGCCTCGCGCTTGACCGACTGCTCTGCGCGTCGATTGAGCACGATGATGCTGATGCGGCGATTGATCGGGTTGTACGCGTTGTCGCGATCGAGCGGCACGGTGGACGCCAGGCCCACCACGCGCAGCACCTTTTCGCCGTCGAGACCGCCGGCAATCAGTTCGCGACGCGACGCGTTCGCGCGATCGGCCGACAACTCCCAGTTGCTGTAGCTCTTGTCGCCCTGTGCGTAGGCGGTGGCATCGGTGTGGCCCGACAGGCTGATGCGGTTCGGCATGTCGTTGAGCGACTTGCCGATCTCGCGCAGGATGTCACGCATATACGGCTGCACCTGCGCGCTCGCGTTGGCGAACATCGGCCGGTTCTGGTCGTCCACGATCTGAATGCGCAAGCCCTCGGTCGTCACGTCGATGAGCAACTGCTTGCGGAACTGCTTGAGCGTAGGATTGTTCTCGATTGCCTTCTCGATGCGCGCCTTGAGTTCGCGCAAACGCTGCGCTTCGGCCCGCTCGGCCAGCTCGGCCGACATCGCCTGACGCGATCTGGCTTGATCGCCGCGCGATTTCTGGCCGTCGGTGCGGGTCGTGTCGGGGCCGCCACCGGGAATGACACCGCTATTGTCGGCCGCGTTATGTCCGCCGGAGAGCGCGACCATGAGCGGCGTGCGGAAGTATTCGGCAATCCCCGTCAGCTCCTTGCTCGTCGCCGAACTGAGCAGCCACATCAGCAAGAAGAACGCCATCATCGCCGTCATGAAGTCGGCGTACGCAATCTTCCACGCGCCGCCGTGATGGCCGTGCGCGCTGCGCGCGCGGCGCTTGACGATGATGGGCCGCTCTTCTTTCTCGCTCATTGCTGCGGCCCGTCAGCGTGCCTTGACCTGTCGCACGTGCTCTTCGAGCTCGGCGAACGACGGACGGACGGTGGAATACAGCACCTTGCGGCCGAACTCGACCGAGAGTGCCGGCGCGTAACCGTTCAGGCTGGCGAGCAGCGTGACCTTGATGCACTCGTAGAGCTTCACGGATTCGTTGATGCGGTGTTCGATGAGCTGCGCCAGCGGCGAGATGAAGCCGTAGGCGAGCAAAATGCCGAGGAACGTGCCCACGAGGGCCTGGGCGATCAGCGCGCCCAACACCGCCGGCGGCTGGTCGGCCGACGCCATCGTGTGCACCACGCCCATCACGGCCGCCACGATACCGAAAGCGGGCATGGCGTCGCCCGTCTTCTGCAGACAGTGCGCGGGGACTTCGCCTTCATGACGGTACGTTTCGATTTCGTGATCCATCAGGTTCTCGATCTCGAACGCGTTCATGTTGCCGCTGACCATCAGGCGCAGGTAGTCGGTGAGGAATTCCATGATGCGCGGCTCGCCGAGAATGCGCGGATATTGCGAGAACACCGGGCTCGATGCCGGGTCTTCCACGTCGCCTTCGATGGCGAGCATGCCGTCCTTGCGCGCTTTCGCGAGCAGCACGTACAGGAGCGCCATCAGCTCCATGTACAGATCCTTGGTGTATTTCGAGCCCTTGAACAGCATCGGCAGCGCCTTCATCGTCGCCTTGATCGCCTTGCTGTTGTTGCCCACCACGAACGAGCCGATGCCCGCGCCACCGATGATCAGCAGCTCGGTCGGCTGAAACAGCGCGCCCAAGTGGCCTCCGCCCATGACGAAACCGCCAAAGACCGATGCCAGAACGATGATGTAACCAATGACGACAAGCACTGCCGGATACCTCTCGCAAAAATACGTCTACGGAAAATTGTCCGTCCTGTTCAGAGGGCTTAACGGCAGACACGCAGGGAAACTGTAGGGGGTGCGACCTCGTGACGTAGGCTTGCCTAGGCGGCCAATGGAGAAGTTTCAGTGACCGGCGCCAGATCGGCCGCGGGCGCATGCTTCGCCTTGCGGGTCTTGCCGGCGCGCGACGGGGGCTGGCAAAGTCCGCAAACGTACTGGCCATGCGGCTCATGGGCGTGCGTGACGAAATGTCCGCCGCAGCGCGTGCACGGCGTCATTTGCAACATCTTGCTGTCGAAGAAGCGAACGAGCGTCCACGCGCGTGTAAACCCGAGCACCGCTTCCCAGTCATGCATCTCCACGTGCTCCATGTACAGGCGGTACGCCTTGACGATGGCTTCGATGCCCTGGCACCCGCCGTGCTGCACGAGGTGGCGATAGATATTGTGGAAAAGCGACGAATGGATGTTCGGCAACCACGTCACGAACCAATCGGTCGAGAACGGCAGCATGCCCTTGGGCGGCGATGCCCCCTTGAGTTCTTTGTAGAGTTTGATGAGCCGGTCACGGCTCAGGCTCGTTTCAGCTTCCAACAACTGGAGGCGGGCGCCGAGTTCAATCAGCTCGATGGCCAACTGAATTTCACGGGCCTCGAGAACGACGCTTTTGGTACGCATGGGCAAACTTCCTGGCAAGTCACGCGAAGCGCCGCCCACCGGGCGGCGTAGCGTGCGTGGCGTGCTTAGCCGATCTGCTCGACGGGTTGCCCCGCCAACAGAATCGAAGCGTGCGACTGCTGCATACCCACGTCTTTCGCACTGTGCGTAAGACTCGACAGCATTACGTGGTCGTCGAAGCGAAATCGACACAGAAGCTGGTTCGACCCCGCGAATTTGACGAGTTGAGCCAATGTGAGACGGCCGAGCACGTCGGCCAGTTGGTCGCTGATCCCCATGCGGAACATTGCCGCGGCACGATCCTCACGGATCAGGCGCTGAGCCAGGACGAGATAAGAGAGATTCAATTCACGAATCTCATTGAGTGTTTCGCTGTTTCGCATGCGGCCCCCCGGCGCAATGGATGGATCTGGCGTACGACTGCCTAGTCCCTCGCATTGTGGACAAGGGCGAAAGATAAAGAAATCGGAGAAAAACTACGTGGGGCGGTGAGAAAAGCGGAAGTTATTTGTAGGAATTTTTCCTACAGACGGGGCGCAAGCGGCCCCTCCGATACGCCTGGGGATAGCGATCGTGGCGAAATCATGTCAGCGTCACGAAGACGTCATGAAGCTGCGCTTTACTACTCGACTGTATTTCGGCAAGCGGGTGCCGAACTTTAGCCATTCTTGCAAAAAATTTCCGGGGGCTTTGCAGGAGGGCTATGCATCGCACTTTGCCTATCGCGCCGGCGCACGAACAGTCCAATTACAAACTGTTACAGGTGGGCATGACGCGTATCGAATATCAGGATTGGAAGACAATTTCGCGCATCGGTTCCCCGAAAATCTTCGGCATTGGCGCTCGAGTGTCTTTCGCGCCCTTCCCAGTGTGGCGGGATTCCAACACTCGATGATGCCGGGTGCGGCGGCGTTCGCGACTTGCGGCGAAGTAGCGCGGGATCAAGCCGGTCCGGCAGCGGGGGGCAACGCCCGGGCCGCGCGGCGGATCAGTACCGTGTGGAGACACCAAGACAGCACACCGCACACGGCCATAACGGCCGCCATCGGCACCGCCGAGCGGGCGTGCATCAGACCGACCGCGGCCCCCGCGCTCGCGGCGGCGAGGAATTGCAGCGCGCCCAGCAGGGCCGATGCGGCCCCGGCGCGTTGATGCTGCCGGTTCAGCGCTTCGGCCACCGCATTCGGCTGGGAAAAGCCCAGGCTCGTGACATAGGCGAACAGCGGCACCATCAACCCGACCAGTCCACCGAGCTTGAGCGCCGCCACCGCCAGCATCAACAATCCCAGCACGGCGACCAGATTGTTGGTTCGACGTAGCACGTCGGCCGGACGGCGCTTGCGCAACAGGTGGGCGTTGACCTGCGAGCCGGCAATGATGCCGCACGCGTTCAGCCCGAAAAGCCAGCCGTAGTGCGCAGGGTCGACGCCGTACAGATTGATGAACACGAAGGGCGAGCCGGTGATGTAGGCGAACATCCCCGCCTGGGAGATGCCCCCCGCAAGCGCATTGCCCATGAATTCGCGGTCGCGCACGAGTGCGCCGTAGTTGTGCCACGCCGTAGCGAGCCAATGGCGAGCCTGTTTTGCAGCCGCGCGCGTCTCCGGCAGCCAATAGACGGACATCGCGAAACACAGCGCGCCGAACACCGTCAGGCCCCAGAAGATCCAGCGCCAGCCGACGACCAGCAGGACTTGCCCGCCGATCAGCGGTGCGAGGATCGGGGCCGCGCCCATGATGAGCGTCATGCGCGACAGCACACGCGCCACGGTGCTCGTGTCAAACAGGTCGCGCGCCATCGCACGGGCGATCACAAAGCATGCGCAGCCGCCCACCGCCTGAATGAAGCGACAGACAATCAGCGTCTCGATATTCGTGGCGAGCGCACAACCGGCCGACGCGATGGTATAGAGCGCCAGACCGGCGTAGAGCGGCCGCTTGCGCCCGTAACGGTCGGCCAGCGGCCCGTGCAGCAACTGGCCCAGCCCGAGACCAATAAAGAACGACGCCAGCGAGAATTGCGCTGCCGCGTCCGTCGTATTCAATTCGCGTGCAATGCTCGGCAGCGCGGGCAGATACATGTCGATCGACAGCGAGCCGATGGCCGACAGAATGCCGAGAACGAAAACCGTGCGGAAGGTGTGGGCAGGCATGGCGCGAAACCTAGGGTAATCCCGAATCATACGGCATTGCCCCCGGGCGCGCTCAAGAAATAAGCAAGGGCCCGCCATTCACGCGGGCCCCGACCCGGCGGCGGTCAGGCTGTCTTCGCTTCCGACAGTCCCAGCGATTCGACCATCTGCTCGCGCATGACGAACTTCTGCACCTTGCCCGTGATCGTCATCGGCATCTCGGTCACGAAGCGGATGTAGCGTGGAATCTTGTAATGCGCGATCTGATCCTGGCAGAAGGCGCGGATATCGTCTTCCGTCGCGCTCTGTCCCGGTTTGAGAATGATCCAGGCGCACACTTCCTCGCCATACTTCGCATCCGGCACGCCGAACACCTGCACCGCCTGCACCTTCGGGTGACGGAACAGGAACTCCTCGATCTCGCGCGGGTAGATGTTCTCTCCCCCGCGAATGAGCATGTCCTTTACGCGGCCGACGATATTGCAATAGCCTTCCTCGTCGATCGTGGCCAGATCGCCCGTGTGCATCCAGCCGTCGCGGATCGCCTCACGCGTGCGCGGCTCGTCGTCCCAATAGCCCTGCATCACCGAGTAGCCCTTCGTGCAAAGTTCGCCCTTTTCGCCCACCGGCACGATCTCCCCGGCAGCATCCACGAGTTTCACTTCGAGGTGCGGCTGCACGCGCCCGACGGTCGTCACGCGCTTCTCGAGCGGATCGGTGGTCGTGGTCTGGAACGACACGGGACTCGTTTCCGTCATGCCGTAGGCAATCGTAACTTCGTGCATGTGCATTTGGCTGATCACGCGCTTCATCGTCTCGATCGGGCACGGCGAGCCAGCCATGATGCCCGTGCGCAAGGTATCGAACCGGTAGATGTCAAAGTCCGGATGATCGAGCTGGGCGATGAACATCGTCGGCACGCCGTGCAATGCGGTGCAGCGCTCTTCCGACACCGCGGCCATCGTCGCCTTCGGGTCGAACGCCTCGCCCGGGAACACCATCGTCGCCCCGGTCGACACGCAGGCGAGCACTGCCAGCACCATGCCGAAACAGTGGTAGAACGGCACCGGAATGCACAGGCTGTCATGCTCCGAGAAGCGCATCGCCATGGCGATGTAACGGCCGTTGTTGACGATGTTGTGATGCGTGAGCGTGGCGCCCTTCGGGTTGCCGGTGGTACCGCTCGTGAACTGGATATTGATGGCGTCGAAGCAATCGAGCCCATCGGTGATCTCGCGCAGCGCGTCGAGATCGGCATCCGCACCGAGCGTGACCACGTCGCTGTAATTCATCATGCCCGGCGTCACGCCCGAGCCCATGCGAATGACGGTGCGCAGCGTCGGCAGCTTCGCCGAGTGCAGTTGACCGGGAGAACTCTCTGCCAGCTCGGGCGCGAGCGTGTTGAGCATGTCGAGATACCGCGACGTCTTGAAGGACTCCGCCGCGATGAGCGCTTTACATCCGACCTTGTTGATCGCGTATTCGAGTTCGGCCAGCCGGTACGCCGGATTGATGTTCACCAGAATCAAACCGATCCGTGCCGTGGCGAACTGCGTGACCAGCCACTCCACACGGTTCGGCGACCAGATGCCCACGCGATCGCCCTGCTTCAGGCCCAACGACATCAGCCCGGAGGCAAACGTATCCACATGCGCGATGAATTCCCGCCACGTCCAATCCACGCCCTGCTCACGGAACACGACGGCCTGCCGCTCCGGATACTTCGCCGCCGTCTCGGCGAGCAGACCGAACACCGTCAACGTCGATAGCGGAATGGTGGTGTCACCCTTCACATACGACAGTCCATTACGAGGTACAACGCCCGAAACTTCCCGGCTTTCCATGCGCTTGTCTCCTGAAGCAATGCTGAAGGGGTGAAATGCTGATGTCCGGCGCTCGCCCGCGTGAATGGCCCGCCTGTTGTCGTCTCATCGAGCGACGGGGGCGCTAGTCATAACAATAGCGCGCGATGCTGACTTGACGTTTACGTTAACGGAATTCCGGCAACGACACGAGTGGGGATGGCCCTGAGTTGAGCGAAGAATACGCGGGGCGGTGGGCACGCGGTGCCCCCGGGCGGCGGACATGCCCGGACAAAACAAAAGCCCCACGCACTTGCATGCATGGGGCTTTTGGCCGCGGCGTGGCGATGGTCGTTGCAAAGACAACCCTCGTTGCACTACGGCGAGCATGGCGTACAGCGTCGACCATGAGGCCGTCGCCGCAGCCACGCGGCGTTACTTCACCTTGCGGAACTTCTGGATCGCAGCGAGTTGGGCGATGGCTTCGGCCAGTTCGGCTTGGGCAGTCGCATACTCGATGTTCGAATCCTTGTTCGACAGCGCTTCTTCGGCACGGCGCTTGGCTTCGGCAGCCTTGGCCTCGTCCAAATCCTTGCCGCGAATTGCGGTATCCGCGAGCACGGTCACCGTACCCGGTTGCACTTCGAGAATGCCGCCGGCCACGAAGACGAAGTCCTCGTTCCCTGCCTCGTCCTCGATACGCACCGCGCCCGGCTTGATGCGCGTGATCAGCGGCGTGTGGCCGGGCAAAATGCCCAGTTCGCCGGCTTCGCCAGGCAGCGCCACAAAGCGCGCCGGACCGGAGAAGATCTGCGCTTCGGCGCTGACGACGTCTACTTGAATGGTTGCCATAATCGCTCCCGTTGAGTGTGATGAAGCGGCAGGCGCGCCAGTCCGGACATTGCCGCCCTCGCTTCGCTACCCCGCCCCGCAACAGTCACCTGCCGGCGTGCGGTGGCGTCTCTCGCGAGACCCCGCCGTCGCCCGGCACTCAACCGTTTACTGCATCTTCTTGGCTTTTTCGAACGCTTCGTCGATCGTGCCAACCATGTAGAACGCCTGTTCCGGCAGGTGGTCGCACTCGCCATCGACGATCATCTTGAAGCCGCGGATCGTTTCCTTGAGCGGAACGTACTTGCCCGGCGAACCCGTGAACACTTCGGCCACGTGGAACGGCTGCGACAGGAAACGCTGGATCTTACGCGCACGGGCCACGGCGAGCTTGTCGTCCGGCGACAGTTCGTCCATGCCCAGAATCGCGATAATGTCGCGCAGTTCCTTGTAACGCTGCAGCGTCGATTGCACGCGACGGGTCACCGTGTAGTGCTCTTCGCCAATCACATTCGGGTCGATCTGACGCGAGGTCGAGTCGAGCGGATCGACGGCCGGGTAGATACCCAGCGAGGCGATGTCACGCGACAGAACGACGGTGGCGTCCAAGTGACCGAAGGTGGTGGCCGGCGACGGGTCGGTCAAGTCATCGGCAGGCACGTACACGGCTTGCACCGACGTGATCGAGCCGGTCTTGGTCGACGTAATACGCTCTTGCAGCTTACCCATTTCTTCCGCCAGCGTCGGCTGATAGCCCACGGCGGACGGCATACGACCGAGCAGTGCCGAGACTTCGGTACCGGCCAGCGTGAAACGGTAGATGTTGTCCACGAAGAACAGCACGTCGCGACCTTCGTCACGGAAGTGCTCGGCCATCGTCAGACCGGTCAGCGCCACGCGCAGACGGTTGCCCGGCGGCTCGTTCATCTGGCCGTACACCAGTGCGACCTTGTCCAGAACGTTCGAGTCCTTCATTTCGTGGTAGAAGTCGTTCCCTTCACGGGTACGCTCGCCCACGCCGGCAAACACCGAATAACCGCCGTGTTCCTTGGCGATGTTATTGATGAGTTCCATCATGTTCACGGTCTTGCCCACACCGGCGCCACCGAACAGACCCACCTTACCGCCCTTGGCGAACGGGCAGATCAGGTCGATCACCTTGATGCCGGTTTCGAGCAGTTCGGTCGACGGCGACAGTTCGTCGAACGCCGGTGCCTTCTGGTGAATCGAACGGGTGTGTTCCTTGGCGATCGGACCGGCTTCGTCGATCGGACGGCCCAGCACGTCCATGATGCGACCCAGCGTCGGCTTGCCGACCGGCACCGTGATCGGCAGACCGGTGTTTTGCACCGTCATGCCGCGGCGCAGGCCTTCGGAGGAACCCAGACAGATGGTACGAACCACGCCGTCGCCCAGCTGTTGCTGGACTTCGAGCGTCAGTTCCGACCCTTCCATGGTGAGCGCGTCGTAGATCTTCGGCATGCTTTCGCGCGGGAATTCCACGTCGATAACGGCGCCGATGCACTGTACGATTTTGCCTTCAATCAAAGCAGTACTCATCGCTTTTCCTTTAGATACTCAAATTCATTTCGCCTTGCGGCGCATCGGCCCGTGCCACCGCTTAGACTGCGGCGGCGCCACCCACGATTTCGGACAGTTCCTTCGTAATCGCGGCTTGACGACCCTTGTTGTAGATCATCTGCAATTCACCGATCACGGTCTTCGCGTTGTCCGATGCGGCCTTCATGGCCACCATACGGGCGGACTGTTCCGACGCCATGTTCTCTGCGACAGCCTGGTACACGACAGCTTCGACGTAACGCACCAACAGGGCATCGACGACCGTCTTCGCATCCGGTTCGTAGATGTAGTCCCACGAATGCTGTGCCGGCACTGCGCTCGCGTCGTCCGACGCACCCTCGAACTTCTCGGGCAGCGGCAGCAGTTGTTCGACCACGGCTTCCTGCTTCATCGTGTTGACGAAGCGGTTGTAGGCCAGATACACGGCGTCGAGCTTGCCTTCGGCGTACGCATCGAGCTGCAGCTTCACTGCGCCGATCAACTTGTCCAGATGTGGCGTGTCGCCCAGTTGCACGACATGCGATACCACCTTCGCGCCGATACGGTTCAGGAAACCGAAGCCCTTGCTGCCGATGGCAGTGGCCTCGATCTTCAGGCCTTGCGCTTCGATGTCCTTCATCTTGGCCACCACGGCACGCAGCACGTTGGTGTTCAAGCCGCCGCACAGACCCTTGTCCGTCGTCACCACGATGAAGCCGGCCGCTTTCGCGTCGGCATGCTTCACCATGAACGGGTGGTGGTATTCCGGATTCGCCTGGCCCATATGCGCGGCGATCTGGCGCACCTTGTCAGCGTACGGCCGGGCATGACGCATGCGTTCCTGCGCGCGGCGCATCTTCGACGCGGCCACCATTTCCATGGCCTTGGTGATCTTGCGCGTGTTTTGCACGCTCTTGATCTTGCCGCGAATTTCCTTCATTCCAGCCATTGCTTACTCCTTGTCTCGGCGCGACGTTCGCTGTTGGCTGAACATCGCGCCTTCCCGGGTCCGTTGAATAGTTACCGATTCAACCGGATTAGTAAGCGCCGGTCTGCTTGAAGTCCTTGATCGCAGCGTGCAGGGCGGCTTCGTCGTCCTTCGAGAGATCTTTGGTCTCTTCGATACGGCCGATGAGCGCGCCGTGGCTGGTCTTCAGAACTTCGCGCAGACCCTTTTCGAACGACAGGACCTGGGAGACTTCGAGGTCGTCCAGATAGCCGTTGTTGGCGGCAAACAGCGACGTGGCCAGTTCCCAGACCTGCAGCGGCTGGTACTGCGGCTGCTTGAGCAGTTCCGTCACGCGGCGGCCGCGCTCGAGCTGCTTGCGGGTCGCTTCGTCCAGGTCGGAGGCGAACTGCGCGAACGCAGCCAGCTCACGGTACTGTGCGAGGTCGGTACGGATACCGCCCGACAGCTTCTTGATGACCTTGGTCTGCGCCGCACCACCCACACGCGACACCGAGATACCGGCGTTGATTGCCGGACGGATACCCGCGTTGAAGAGGTCGGTTTCCAGGAAGATCTGGCCGTCGGTAATCGAAATCACGTTCGTCGGAACGAAGGCGGTCACGTCGCCGGCTTGCGTTTCAATCACCGGCAGGGCGGTCAGCGAACCGCTCTGGCCCTTGATTTGGCCGTTGGTGAACTTCTCGACGTACTCTTCCGAGACACGCGCCGCACGCTCGAGCAGACGCGAGTGGAGATAGAACACGTCGCCCGGGTAGGCTTCACGGCCCGGCGGACGGCGCAGCAGCAGCGAAATCTGACGATAGGCCCAGGCTTGCTTGGTCAAGTCGTCATAAATGATCAGCGCGTCTTCGCCGCGATCGCGGAAGTACTCGCCCATCGTGCAGCCGGCGTACGGTGCGATGAACTGCATGGCCGCCGAGTCCGACGCCGTTGCCGTCACGATGATCGTGTATTCCATCGCGCCGTGCTCTTCGAGCTTGCGCACCACGTTCATGATCGACGAGGCCTTCTGACCGATGGCGACGTACACGCAGGTCATGCCCTTGCCCTTCTGCGAGATGATCGCGTCGATGGCCACAGCGGTCTTACCCGTCTGACGGTCACCAATGATCAGCTCACGCTGGCCGCGGCCGATCGGCACCATGGCGTCGATTGCCTTGATACCGGTCTGCACCGGTTGCGACACCGACTTACGCCAGATCACGCCCGGGGCGATTTTTTCGATGGCGTCGGTGAGCTTGGCGTTGATCGGACCCTTGCCGTCGATCGGCTGGCCCAGTGCGTCAACGACGCGGCCCTTCAGTTCCGGGCCGACCGGCACTTCCAGAATGCGGCCCGTGCACTTGACGGTGTCGCCTTCCGAGATGTGCTCGTATTCGCCCAAAATCACGGCGCCGACGGAGTCGCGCTCGAGGTTCAGTGCCAGACCGAACGTATTGCCCGGGAATTCCAGCATTTCGCCCTGCATCACGTCCGACAGGCCATGGATGCGGCAGATACCGTCAGTCACCGAGATCACGGTGCCTTCGTTACGGACTTCGGCGCCGCTCTCGAGACCTTGAATCCGGCTCTTGATCAGTTCGCTGATTTCAGAGGGATTGAGTTGCATATGTGCTCCTGATATTCAATTCTTGCCGTCGCAGTCGTATCGCGCCGGCCTCAGGCCGTCAGCGACGTCCGCATAGCTGCCAGGCGGGCGCGCACCGAAGTGTCCAGCACCTCGTCGCCAACCACCACACGCACGCCACCGATGAGCGACGGGTCTACCGTCACGCTCGCGTTGAGCTTGCAGCCGAACTTGTGCTCGAGGCCCTTGACCAGAGAGGTCAGTTGCTCGCCTTCGAGCGGGAAGGCGCTTTCGATCGTGGCATCCGCCGAACCGGAGGCAGCGTTCTTCAACGCTTCAAACTGTTCGGCGATCTCCGGCATGGCGGCCAGACGGCCGTTCTCGACCACAGCGGCGACGAAGTTGCGCACTTCGGCGTCGGTCGATTTCACGGCCGCGGTCAGCACATCGACCACTTGCGCCGGCGTGATTTTCGGATCGTCGGCCAGATTGGCCACTTCGGACAGCGCTGCCACTTGCGCCAGTTCGCGCACCAGCCCCGACCAGCGATTCAGGTCGCCGGTCTTGGCCACGCGGAACAGCGCTTCGGCGTACGGACGAGCGATGGTTGCGAGTTCGGCCATGATCAGAGCTCTGCCTTGAGTTGGTTCAGCAGGTCGGCATGGGCCTTGGCGTCAACTTCACGCTTCAGGATCTGCTCGGCGCCCTTGACAGCCAGACCGGCAACGTCTTCGCGCAGCGATTCACGGACCTTGACGGCCTGATTCTCGGCTTCGGCTTTGGCGTTGGCGATGATTCGGGCGGCTTCGGCTTGCGCCTGGGCCTTGATTTCGTCGGCCACGGCCTGAGCACGCTTCTCGGCGTCGGCAATACGCTTCGCGCCTTCGTCGCGGGCTTCCGCGAGGGCTTGCGTGGAGCGCTTGTTGGCGGCGTCCAGTTCGGCCTTGCCCTTGTCGGCGGCAGCCAGACCGTCAGCGATTTTCTTCGCGCGTTCGTCGATAGCCTTGATCAGCGGCGGCCACACGAACTTCATCGTGAACCATGCCAGGATCAGAAACACGACGGTTTGCGCGAACAGAGTTGCGTTTATGTTCACGGTGTTTCCTTTCGGTGATGCGAGTCGATTGGCAAAACAGCGCGCCCCATGGTGCCAGCTGGCTTGGGCGCGCCGTTCATGTCCAGTTGGCCGCGCGGATCATTGCGCGACCGGCCGAAAGAAACTTAAGCGAGCTTCGACAGCAGCGGGTTCGCGAACGCGAACAGCATGGCAACGCCCACGCCGATCAGGAATGCCGCATCGATCAGGCCGGCCAGCAGGAACATCTTCGTTTGCAGCGGGTTCATCAGCTCGGGCTGACGGGCGCACGCTTCGATGTACTTACCGCCCATCAGCGCGATACCCAGGCAGGCGCCGATAGCACCCAGACCGATGATAATGCCGATAGCGATGGCGGTCAGACCCTGGATGTTGGCGATGAAAGCTTGCATGATTACTCCTTTTGGTTAGAGACTTGAAACTTTAAATTTGAAAAACTGTGAAACCGGGAAACACGTCACTGCCTGCAACGACCCATCAATGATGGTCGTGCGCCTGGCCGATATACACCAGCGTGAGCATCATCATGATGAACGCCTGGAGCAACACGATCAGGATGTGGAAAATCGCCCATGCGGTGCCGGCAATGATGTGACCGACAAAACCCAGCACCGACGCATCCGCGCCAAAGCTCCAGATGCCGCCCAACAGAGCGATCAGCAGGAACAACAGTTCGCCGGCGTACATATTGCCGAACAGTCGCATACCGAGCGACACGGTCTTGGCACAGAATTCGATCAGGTTGAGCAGCAGGTTCGGGATCCACAGCAGGAAGTGGTTACCGAACGGTGCCGTGAACAACTCGTGCATGAAACCACCCGCGCCCTTGATCTTGAAGCTGTAGTACAGCATCAGGATCAGCACGCCGACGGAAATACCCAGCGTACCGTTCAGATCGGCCGTCGGCACGATGCGGTGATGGGTAATGATGTCGCCCAGGCCGACCCACCCGATCACCTTTGACGGCAGATCGACGGGCAGCAAGTCCAGCGAGTTCATGAGGGCGACCCAGACGAACACGGTCAACGCCAGCGGTGCGATGAACGCACGATTGCCGTGCACGATGCTCTTCGACTGGTCTTCCACCATTTCGACGAGCATTTCAACCGCCCCCTGGAAACGGCTCGGCACGCCCGAGGACGCTTTACGGGCAGCCAACCAAAGCACGAAACAGCCCAGAACGCCCATTGCGATCGACCAGAACATCGTGTCCCAGTTGATGATCGAGAAATCGACGATCTTGGTTTGCGTCGAACTCGCAAGGTTTTGCAGGTGGTGCGAAATGTACTCCGACGGGCTCGGAGCGTGGCCGGCTTCTAATGACATAGCGATCAAACACCCAATTATGAAAATCCGCACACGGTAGCGTGTCGACGCGCGAGCGGGTTTTCACCGCTACTTCAATGCCATCGCAAGCCAATAGACTTTGAGCGTGAGCACGAAGGTGACCAGCAACGCTATCCAGTGCACGCCTGGGTAGCCGAAGGCTATGGCCACAAACAACGCAATCGTCGTTGCTACCTTGACCGCCTCTCCCACCATCAACGAACCGACGGAGAGGCGATCACCTGACATTCTTAGCCGCAGCGCAAACAATGCGCCCGGCAACCAACCGACCATTCCACCCAGCCATGCGGACACCGCCGCGTCTCGTGGCGATGCCGAGAGTAACCACCAGGCCAGCGCCGCTACCAGCGACAGCAGTACCTGGGCTCCCACCACCCTGAATGGAGTCACACGGGACACACGCCCCACATCGGGACCGAACAGGCGCTCAGCCTGCGCACGTGTGAGCGGAACGATGGTTTCTTGCGCCTGCTCGTCGTCCCAGACCTCTGATGCTGCACGTGCCGGCGCTTGCGGTTTCGGTTCCAAGTCCGACCGTTTTTCGTCGGTCATCTCGTAGCCTCCCCGCCCGACTCGTGCAAAACGAATGGGCTCTTCAAGCAGATAAATCCGCGAGATTTTACGGGAAATTACGAACCCCAGTCAATCGAAACACGCAACAAATTCGCCGAAATTGTGCAGTGCATGCTCCGATTTGGCGCCAACTCTCAAGGAGCCCGATTTTCCTCATGGTGCAGCGCGGCAAATGCCCCAAACGCTGCGCAATCGCTGCGACTTGACGTCATTCGATGCGCGATTATCCCCATTTGAGGGCAACATATCCGACACACAGTGCCACCAGATAAAACGGGAGGGAGAGCCAATGAAAGCGCCACCAGATCTTGTCAGATTTCGCCATGCGCAATGCGATCAGGTTGGCTAACGAACCGATTGCAAGGCCGAAGCCACCGACCGCCGCGCCATGCGCAAGCGCCGGCCAGTTGTGGCTGTACTCCGCGAGCAGGATCGCGGCGGGAACGTTGCTGATGACCTGCGACAGCACCGCGGCCCCCATATAGGCCATACCGGATCCGGACAAATCCACCTGACCGAGCGTCGCGCGCACCTCGGGTAACCCGGCCACACCGCGCAGCACCACGAACATCAGCACGAAGATGGCGAGCAGCAACCAGTCGATACCGAACACCGCATTGCGCCGCGCGACCAGCAGGACCGCCGCCACACCCGCGCAGGCCCAGGTGGCAGCGCCGTGATCCGCCAGCACGACGAACGCCACGAACAGCGCCAGGGCGACCCACAGCAACGGCCAGCGCACGTCATGCGCGGGGCCGCGCCGCTGAAAATGCAGCACACGGGAATCGAACGCCATCGCACACGTCACGAGCAACACGGCCATGAGCGCCAACGTCAGAGGCGTCATCATGACGACGTAAGCTCCGAAGCCCATGCCACTGTGTTGCCACAGGAAGAGATTCTGCGGATTGCCGAGCGGCGTGAGGCTCGAGCCGGCATTGACCGCCAACGCGAGGAAGATGATCAGCCGTTCAATCCGCACCGGTGCAATGCGTGCGAGCGACTGCGCGAGCGGCACGACGGCAAAGAGGGCGACGTCGTTGGTGAGCAGCGTGGAGAGGGCTGCGGCGAACGCCACCATCAACAGCGCGAGACGTCGCTCGGTGCGAAACGCCCGCAGCAAGCGCTGAGCAAGCCAATCGAGGAAGCCGCTCTGATCGATCGCGCGCGTGAGCATCAGCAATCCGGCGAGCGTGAGAATCGTGTGCTGATCGATGCGTGCGAACAGGTCCCCAAGGCTCGCCGGCCGGGCTATCTGCAAGGCGACGAAGCCCACGAGCAGGATGACCAGCACGCGATCGTCGCGCACGCGCTCGTAGGTTGCGCGCAGGGCGCGCAATGCACGCGTTGCTGCGGTGCCGTGCTGTGACGATGGCGATGACGCTGCCGATGACGATGAAGCTGGCACGGCCGATGTCTGCGACGGGCTCGCCTTCGTCGGCTCCACGGACTTGCCTGCGGGATCGCTCACGAGAGGACGCTCAACACACCGACGTCATTCGGCACGAATGCGCGCGAGAATGCCGTCGAGCGCGTCGAGGCTGCCGAATTCAATCGTGAGTTGTCCGGCGCCTTTGCGGCCGACCTTGATCTTGACGTTCGACGCGAGCAAATCCGACAACTCTTCTTCGAGACGCGTCACGTCGCGACCGCCCTCTTCCGCCGAGCGACGACGAATCCCGTCTCCCTGCGGCTTGAGCGACGCATTGACGATGCGCTCCGTGTCGCGCACCGAAAGACGCTTGTTCACCACTTGATTGGCGAGCGTGATCTGCGTGGCGGCGTCGACGGAGAGCAGCGCACGCGCGTGCCCCATGTCGAGATCGCCCGCGAGCAGCATCGTCTGCACGGGATGCGCGAGATTGAGCAGGCGCAACAGGTTCGACACCGCGCTGCGCGAGCGGCCAAGCGATTCGGCGGCTTGCTCGTGCGTGTAGTTGAACTCACCGAGCAGCCGCTGAATGCCTTGCGCTTCTTCAAGCGGATTCAAGTCTTCGCGCTGAATATTCTCGATGAGCGCCATCGCGGCGGCGGCTTCGTCGGGCACGTCGCGCACGAGCACCGGCACTTCGGCCAGTCCGGCGATACGTGCGGCACGAAAACGTCGCTCGCCCGCAATAATTTCGTACTTCTCACCATCGACGGGACGCACCAGAATCGGCTGCATCAGGCCCTGCGCGCGAATGCTCGCGGCAAGTTCCTGCAGTGCGCCCTCATCCATGCGAGTGCGAGGCTGATACTTGCCGGCCTGAAGGCGCTCGAGCGCCATGACCGACGGTGCGCCGTCGGCGCGCGCGTCGGTCGCGCCGTTGTGATTATCGGCGTGGGCGCCGAGCAGGGCTTCGAGGCCGCGGCCCAGGCCCTTTTTCTTCAGTGCGGTGGTCTTGGTCGCCATGTGAATGCGTTCCTGCGCGAATGCGCCTTACATAGTTTGAATACGCGCGATCATTTCCGCGCCGAATTGCAGATACGCCTTCGCGCCACGCGATGCAGGATCGAAAACGACGCCTGGCATGCCGTAGCTCGGCGCTTCAGCGAGTCGCACATTGCGCGGAATGATCGCGTTGAATACCTTGTCTCCGAAGTGCTCCTTGAGCTGGTCCGAGACTTGTTGCTGCAGCGTGATGCGCGGATCGAACATCACGCGCAGCAGGCCGATCACCTGCAGGTCGCGGTTCAGATTCGCGTGCACTTGCTTGATCGTATTGACGAGATCCGACAACCCTTCGAGCGCGAAATATTCGCACTGCATCGGAATGATCACGCCGTGCGCCGCGCACAACCCGTTGAGGGTAAGCAGCGAGAGCGTGGGCGGGCAGTCGATGAGGATGAAATCGTACGCGTCGTCGACTTTGGCGAGCGCCAGCTTCAATCGGGTGTCGCGATTTTCGAGCGAGACGAGTTCCACGTCCGCACCCGCGAGTTCACGGTTCGCGGGCAGCACATCGTAACTCCCCGACTCCGAGCGCTGGCAACTCGCGACCACATCGGCACCGTCCACCAGCACTTCGTACACGCTTGATTCGAGAGCGGCTTTGTCGATGCCGCTGCCCATCGTCGCATTGCCCTGCGGATCGAGGTCGACCAACAGGACACGCTGCCCGTGCGACGCCAGTCCGGCAGCGAGGTTCACCGTGGTGGTCGTCTTGCCGACGCCGCCCTTCTGATTGGCCACGCAGAAAATTTTCGCCATGCCGATGTAGTCCTCCGAATGCTGCCGTGTTGATGCGATGGGTGCAGATCATGCCGGGCTGAAACCGGGGCCAATGCGCCGCGCCGCCAGCGACCGCCGACTGGCTGAGGCCCGGCGTGCGCGATTCGCTCCGTCCCGCAAATTCGATTACCTGAGTAAAGCTCAGTTATTACTTTCGCTGACCGGCGTCAGACGCGCCGGCGGGCGGTACTGCCGAGGCGCTCGCCTTTTGGGGCGTCAACACCAGTTTGTCAGTGTCGTAGCCCTGCTTGCGCAACTGGGCACGCATTTGATTCAGTGCGTTGTCGTCCATCGTCGGCGTTCGCGAGAGGACCCAGAGGTACTCGCGACTGGGCTCTCCGACAGCGGCAAACTGATAGTCGTCGTCGAGCACGATAACCCAGTAGTTCGCCCAAAGCCAGGGAATCCAGTGCAACCATTGCGGCGCGAACGTCACCTTGAAGCGGGCCGTGCCGGTGCCCTGCCCATCGGTGCGTGCCAGACCGGTATCGCTGACCCACGTACCATCGTCCTTGCGGCATCGGTTGGTGACTTCGATCCGCCCGTCCGGTCGCGCGGCATACTGCGCCGTCACGTCCGACACACATTTTCGCTCGAAGAAATTCGGATAGCGTGCTATTTCGTACCAGGTGCCGACGTAGCGCGCTTTGTCGATCTTCTGTACCGGCCGCACGCGTGTCGTCAGCGATTCTTGTCCGGATTGCCCCCAGGCGACCGCGGCAACCACCGAAAAACTGACCATGACGGCCCCTGCCCAGCGGGTCATCTTATTCATGCTGTTACCTTCACGCGAAGCAAATGACGCTCGGCGTCGAGAAATGGGACGTTCAGCGCCAGACGCTCAACCAGTGTGTAGCCGGTGGGCAGCGCGAGTTCGCTTTCTGACGCCACGCCTTTCATGGCCCAGAAGCTGCCATCGGGAGCCAGCAAGGCTCCCGCGAGGGTGACGAAATCGGTCAGCTCGGCAAAGGCGCGCGACACGATGGCGTCGAAAGGTGCGCTCACTTCTTTGCCAACAGCGAGTGACTCGACCCGGCCGGTCACGACCGTCAGATTGGTCAACTTGAATGTCGCGCGGGCCTGGGTGAGGAATGCTGTTTTTTTGTGCACGATGTCGTTGACCGTCACTTGCCAGTCGGGACGCACAATCGCGAGCACCACGCCGGGCAGCCCACCGCCTGAGCCCACGTCAAGCACACGTGAAATCGGCTCACGGTCAAGGCGCGGCAGAATGGAGAGCGAATCGAGCAGGTGCTTGACGACCATTTGGCGGGGTTCGCGGATGGAGGTCATCTGCAACGAGGCATTCCATTTCGCCAGCAACGCCTGGTAGTCGAGCAGGCACCGCTGTTGTTCTTCGCTGATGGACAGGCCAAGTTGCCGGATGCCGTCGGCCAAAAGCACAGCCAGGTCATTGCCGCCGTTGGCGGCGGAACGTCGCGGATCGGTCATGAGGGCTCCGCGTCAGGCTGCGTGTGCGTCGCCGTCATCGGCGGCAGCGGTCGCTTCCCCTGACGCGCGACGGCGTCCGAGCCCTTTCTTGAGGTGGATCATCAGCAGCGAGATCGCGGCGGGCGTCACGCCGGAGATACGCGATGCCTGACCCAATGTCTCAGGCCGCTGCGCCCCCAGCTTCTGGCGCACTTCGATCGATAGTCCGCGTACCTCGTTGTAGTCGATGTTGGCCGGCAGCACGGTGTTTTCGTTGGCTTCCTTGCGCACGATCTCGTCGGCCTGACGGTCGATGTAGCCCTGATACTTGGCGGCGATCTCGATCTGCTCACGAATCTGGTTCGCTTGCAGCGGATCGTCGGAGAGCGGTGTTTCGGCGGCAAGACGACCGCCCTGCACGGCCATGAGGGCGTCGTAGCCAACTTCCGGGCGACGCAGCAAATCGGCCAGCGAGTATTCATGGTCGATGGCTTTGCCGAGCAGCGGCACGGCATCTTCGGCCGGGAAGGTTTTCGGTGTCACCCACGTCGATTTGAGACGTTCTGTTTCACGTGAAACAGCGTCGCGTTTGCGGCAGAACGATTCCCAGCGCGTATCGTCGACGACACCGAGTTCGCGGCCGACTTCGGTCAGACGCATGTCGGCATTGTCTTCACGCAGCGACAGGCGATACTCGGCGCGGCTGGTGAACATGCGATAGGGTTCGGAGACGCCACGCGTAATCAGGTCGTCGACGAGCACGCCAAGGTACGCCTGATCGCGGCGCGGGCACCAGGCATCGCGGCCTTGTACTTGCAACGCGGCGTTGATGCCGGCGAGCAACCCTTGGGCGGCGGCCTCTTCGTAGCCCGTCGTTCCGTTGATCTGCCCCGCGAAGAAGAGCCCGGAGATGACGCGGGTTTCGAGCGAACTGCGCAGCCCACGGGGATCGAAGTAGTCGTATTCGATGGCATAGCCTGGGCGCAGGATGTAGGCATTCTCCATACCTTTCATCGAGCGGACGAGTTCGAGTTGTACGTCGAACGGCAGGCTGGTGGAGATGCCGTTGGGGTAGAACTCGTTGGTCGTGAGGCCTTCGGGTTCGAGGTAGATCTGGTGCGACGTCTTGTCGGCGAAGCGGTGAATCTTGTCTTCGATGGACGGACAATAGCGCGGACCGACGCCTTCGATAACGCCGGTGTACATGGGCGACCGGTCGAGTCCGCCGCGGATGATATCGTGGGTGCGTTCGTTGGTGTGGGTGACCCAGCACGGCACTTGGCGCGGATGCTGTTCGGGGCGGCCGAGAAACGAGAACACGGGAACGGGATCGAGGTCACCGGGCTGTTCTTCGAGAACGGAGAAGTCGATGGAACGGCCGTCGATGCGCGGCGGCGTACCGGTTTTCAACCGACCTTGCGGTAGTTTCAACTCTTTGAGGCGAGCGGACAGGCTGATGGCGGCCGGGTCTCCGGCGCGCCCGCCAACGTAGTTGTTCAGCCCGACGTGGATTTTGCCGTCGAGGAAGGTGCCGGCGGTGAGAACCACGGCGCGGGCGCGGAAACGCAGCCCCACTTGGGTGATGGCGCCTACGACACGTTCGCCTTCGACGATGAGGTCTTCGACGGCTTGCTGGAAGAGCCAAAGGTTAGGCTGATTCTCGAGGCGATGGCGGATAGCCTGCTTGTAGAGAATTCGGTCGGCTTGGGCACGGGTGGCGCGCACGGCCGGCCCTTTGGACGAATTCAGGATGCGAAACTGGATACCGCTCTCATCGGTCGCGGCGGCCATGGCCCCGCCCAGTGCATCGACCTCTTTGACGAGATGGCCTTTGCCGATCCCGCCGATGGAGGGATTGCAGCTCATCTGACCGAGGGTCTCGATGTTGTGGGTGAGCAGAAGCGTCTTACAGCCCATGCGGGCCGAGGCGAGCGCAGCCTCTGTGCCGGCATGGCCGCCACCCACTACGATCACGTCGAACTCGGTCGGATAAAGCATCGTCATCTTGCCGCGGACGGCAAACTCTCTGGATTCGGTAATGGCGGAATTATAGCGGTATTGCGGTGCATCATTTGTAACGGCTGAGGTGTTTCACGTGGAACGTTGGCAAAACGACGGTATTGGGGACGGTTTCACGTGAAACATCGTTGGGTTGGATGGGGGGACGCTTAGGTTATGAAGCGTGGCGAGGGCCTTCCTGCACCACCTCACCGTTGAATTCCATCCCTCGCTCTCGCCTGCCTCCGGGCAGCGGAGATCACCGGCGCCCCGACTGCGCTCCACTTGAAAGTCGCTCCGTCAGGGCACCGGCAATCTCCGCCAATCCATTGCCCCAGGACAACCATCGCCAGATCGTCACTCGATGTTTCACGTGAAACGTCGTTGAGCGGATTCGGCGGTTGCTTTAACTTTACCGCGACGTGAACGCAACACTGCAACACCCCACCCTTGAATTCCGCCCCCACCCTCACCTGCCTCCGGGCAGCGGAGATCACAGGCGCCCCGACTGCGCTCCACTTGAAAGTCGCTCCGTCAGGGCACCGGCAATCTCCGCCAATCCATTGCCCCAGGACAACCATCGCCGGATCGTCACTCGGTGTTTCACGTGAAACCTGGTCGGGTGGATTCGGCGGTTGCTTTGACGTTATCGCGACGTGAAGGCATGACTCCACCACCTCACTCTCAAATTCCACCGCCCCCCTTTTTCATCTCGGCGGCGCCAGCGGACTTCAATGGAGGACGCGGTTGAGAGATCGAACGCAATAGTAGTGAGATTGGCGGAGCCCTGACGGAGTAACTTTGAGGTGGAGCACAATCAGTGTGCCAACAATCAATGACCACTGCCCGGACGGATGAGAGCACGTCACCTGATTGCGGGGACGCGGCGTTTCTGCTTTCTTATTTTCCCTCACGCTCTACGTGAAAACCTCGGAAGCAAAAGCGACGCTACAAAATCGAAAGCGCCTCCTGGCATTGCACTTTGAAACCCGCATATCCACAGGTGCCCTCTTACCCCGCAAATCGCTTTCGGGAGTTTGCTTTTCTGTGGATAACCTCAAATGTCATTTCCTTGAGATTCTCGAAAATATCGCCAAACCCCTTATTGCGGCAGTGCGCCATGGATTTTGCAGCGCTGCAAATATCCACAAGCAACTGTGAATAACTGAGTCCACCGGTGCAGTGTATGGCGCCCCTCATTTCTTCAAAAAAATAGGGGCAGATAACAGTCACCGACGGGTGCCGGTCAACCTCCGAAAATGAAAAAGCCCGCCAAAGTGGCGGGCTCTCCGGGGGTACCAACGCGACAAGCGACGCCCTTCAGGCAGCCTTCTTCGCCAGCCCCAGATACGTTTCGATGACTTTAGGATTGTTGGCCAGTTCTTGCGCCGGGCCTTCCAACGCGAGTTCGCCCGTCTCGATGACGTAGCCGTAATCGGCCACCTGCAACGCCGCGCGAGCGTTCTGTTCGATCAGCAGCGTGGCCACACCGGTGTTACGCAAGTCGCTGATGATGTGGAAGATTTCCTTGACGATCAGTGGCGCCAGCCCGAGGCTGGGCTCGTCAAGCATCAGCAATTGCGGCTTGGCCATCAATGCACGGCCCACCGCGAGCATTTGGCGCTCACCGCCTGACAAGGTCCCCGCTTGCTGCTTCTGGCGCTCTTTGAGACGCGGAAACAGGGCGTAGACGACTTCCATCTGGTCCAGGAAGTTCTTCTCCCCCGCCCGCTTGCGACGGTACGCCCCCAGCAACAGGTTGTCCTCGACGGTCATCGTCGAGAACAACTCCCGCTTTTCCGGAACCAGGCACATGCCGCGGGCCACGCGGGCTTCGATGCCCAGCGCCGACATCTCGTGACCGAGATACGCGACGCTCCCACGGCTGGAGCCGTTGTGCGGCAATGCCCCCATGATGGCGTTGAGCATGGACGACTTGCCCGCTCCGTTCGGACCGATCACGGTGACGATCTGGCCCGCCCCCACCCGCAGATGCGCACCGTGCACCGCTTCGACTTTGCCGTACGCCACGGCGAGGTCCTTGACCTCCAGAATCGCGTCTGCCATCACTCCACTCCTCCCAGGTACGCTTCGAGCACTGCCGGGTTCTTCTGCACGTCTTCGGGCAGGCCTTCGGCGATCTTGGTACCGAACTCCATCACGACGAGGTGATCGGTCAGGTTCATCACGAAGTCCATGTCGTGCTCGACCAGCAGCACGCTCATCCCTTCGTCCTTGAGCTTCTTGAGCAAATCGGCCAGCGCCTGCTTCTCTTTGTAGCGCAGGCCGGCTGCCGGCTCGTCGAGCAACAGCAACGTGGGATCGCACGCCAATGCGCGTGCAATTTCCAGAATACGCTGCTGGCCCAACGCGAGACTGCCCGCCTCGTCATACATGTGCGCGCCGAGACCCACACGCTCGATCTGCCGCTTGGCTTCGTACAGCAACATGGCTTCTTCCTGACGATCAAGACGCAGCACGCTGGACCACACGCCGCCCTGGGGACGTCGACGCAGCCCGTTCTTGTCTCGCAGATAGGCGCCAATCGCAACGTTCTCGAGCACGCTCATCTGCGGCATCAAGCGCACGTGCTGGAATGTACGGCCAATACCGCGCTTGACGATCTCGCGCGACGGCAGCCGGTCGATTCGCTCGCCGAGGAAGGAGATCTCGCCGCGGGTGGCCTGCAGCACGCCGGTCACGAGGTTGAACGTGGTCGACTTGCCCGCGCCGTTCGGCCCGATCAGCCCCACGATCTCGCCTGCTTTGACCTGGAAGGAGACGTCGTTGACCGCTACGAGGCCGCCGAACTCCTTGCGCGCCTTGTCCAGCGTCAGCACCACTTCGCCAACCGCCGGCTTGGCACGATGCCCCAGCGGATCCGCTTGCTCCGGCGCCTTCGCGACACGACGCGCCGGGAAGATCTTGCCGAAGAAGGGCCACACGCCGTCGCGCGCATATTGCAGCAGCAGCACCAGCAACACGCCAAAGACGATGGTCTCGAAGTTGCCGTTCGCACCCAACAGCATCGGCAGGATGTTCTGGAGGTAGTCCTTGAGCACGGTCAGGATCGCGGCGCCGAGCACCGCGCCCCACACATGCGAGACGCCCCCCACCACGGCCATGAACAGGTATTCGATGCCGTGGTTCAGGTTGAACGGCGTCGGGTTCACGGCGCGTTGCAAATGCGCGTACAACCAGCCCGAGATGGCGGCGAGCACGGCGGCGTACACGAACACGACCACTTTCATCCACGCAGTGTTCACGCCCATCGCCTCGGCCATCACGCCACCGCCCTTGAGCGCACGAATCGCGCGGCCAGGACGCGAATCAAGCAGGTTCTTGACCGATACCACCGCCAGCACCACAACGATCCAGATCAGGTAGTACATCTGACGCCCGCTCGCCAATTCCTTGCCGAAGAGGCTGATCGTCGGGATATCGTTCAGACCGTCGTACTTGCCCAGGAACTCCAGGTTGCCGAACAGGTAGTACAGCGCCAGGCCCCATGCAATCGTGCCCAGCGGCAGGAAGTGGCCCGACAGGCGCATGGTGATCGCGCCAATGACGAGCGCTGCCGCCGCGGTGATGATCACCCCGACGATCAGGCCGAGCCACGGCGACGCGCCATAGGCAGTCGTCAGGTAGGCGGTCGCATAGGCGCCCAGACCGACGAATGCCGCCTGTCCGAACGACGTCATGCCCGCCACGCCCGTCAACAGCACGAGACCAATGGCCACAATGCTGTATAGACCGATGTAGTTGAGCAGCGTTACCCAGTACTCAGGCAAACGCACGGGTGCAGGCAGCACCGGCAACACGGCCAGCACCACCAGGAAAATCAGGAAGTATTTGTTTTTCATTCTGTGGTCCGCCCCGGCTTATTCCTCGTCTTCTTCCACATGCTTGCTTGTGAGCGACAGCCACAGCAGCACGGGAAGGATCAGCGTGAAGACGATGACCTCTTTGTACGCACTCGCCCAGAACGACGAGTACGACTCCAACAGGCCGACCAGAATGGCGCCCAGCGCCGCAACCGGATAACTCACCAGACCGCCGATGATCGCGCCCACGAAGCCCTTGAGGCCGATCAGGAAGCCCGACTCGTAATAGATCGTCGTGATCGGTGCGATCAGGATGCCGCACAGCACGCCCAGCACGGCCGCCAGCGTGAACGCCAGACGCCCCGCCTGCACCGTGCCGATGCCCACGAGCCGCGCGCCCAGCCGGTTCACGGCCGTCGCACGCAACGCCTTGCCCGAGAGCGAACGGTCGAAGTAGAAGTACAACGCCAGGATCATCACGACCGAGACACCCAACACCCACAGGCTCTGGCCAGACACCATGACGGAGCCGATGTTGAAGTTGGCGTCGGAGAACGCCTGCGTGCGCGAGCCTTCCGCCCCGAACATCACGAGCCCCAGCCCCGTCAGCGCGAAGTGCACGCCCACGGAGACGATCAGCAGCAACAGCGTGCTCGCCTCCGCCAGCGGCTGGTACGCGAGACGATAGAGCATCGGCCCCATCGGCACGACGAGCAACATCGTGAGCGCGATTTGGACGAGCATCGGCAGATTCATCGGTGCCAACGCCCTGACGACGAAGAACGCGGCAATCGGAAACACCAGGTACTTGCCCGCAAGCGTCGGCACCAAGCGCCCCGCCAGCTTGCGACGCTCGCTGTGACGCAAGACGCCCGCCGTCTCCACGACGAACGTACATACGCCCATCGCCACAAGCATCCAGCTCGTCAGCGGAAACTTCTGGGTTTGCAGTGCCGCCAGCGTAAGCGCGCCATACGACACGAACTCGCCCTGCGGAATGAAGATGACGCGAGTGACGGAGAACACCAGCACCAGTGCCAATGCCAGCAAGGCATAAATCGCACCCGTGGTGATGCCGTCCTGCGCCAGGATGGCTGCAATCGAAAGATCCATGCTCCTCTCACTTCGTTTGAGTACTTCTTGAGCCGACTGGCGAGACAGCCGGTGTGATGCACGGCGCAGCGCGCTGCCACCCCGTTCCCCTTCATATCCCTACGCCCCCACGGTCCCCGTGTGACAGCGCACAGAATTATGTATTGTATAAATCATTATGCATTGGTAAAACTCGGGCGACTACTGAGTCATCGACGTCTTTCGAGTGACGTCGCTGCCTGCCATGTCGTCCTCGCCACCCGCGCCGGGCATGCACCGGCCATCCTCGCAATGCCAGGCGTCCCGAAAACGGTCATTCCGCCACCTTCCGGCGGCGACGCGGCTTGTCCGGCAGCGATGGCGCAGCGGCCAGCACCTCCGGCGGCAGGGCCTCGCGCACGACGTCGAGCAGCCGGTAGATCTCGGCGAGCGTGTCTCGCCCGACCTTGTCTTCCAGATAGCGATAGCGCGCCTCGACCAGCGGACCGAGCTTTTTGCATAGTGCGCGGCTCGATGGCGTAAGCGACACCATCACGCGACGCTGATCGACTGCCATCCGACGGCGAATGATGAGGCCCGACGCCTCCATGCGCTCCAGCATGCCGGACAGGCTCGGGCTGAGGATGCAGCACTCCCGTGCGACCTGCCCGATTTCCATTTCCCCGGATTGGCTATCGTTGACGGCCCTTATCACACGCCATTGTTGTTCCGTGATGTCGTAACGATTGAGCAAGGGTCGGAACAGCCCCATTGCCGCTTCCCGCGTCTGTAACAACACCAACGATAGGTTGCGGTGTTCGAATTCACCCGTCATGGATTTACGCTCGAAAGGATCGGCCGGCCAGCCCCCCGGCGGCGGCGATCAGGTTGGGACAATGCGGCCTCTCAGGTGCCGCTCGCAAACGCATGTCCTGCCGTCTCTTTGCGAAGCGCGAAACTACCACGCTCAAAAAAAACGGGCGCGAACGCCCGTTCTTCTGGCCCGGTCGGTCCAACCGGGCGCCGATACCGCAGATCCATCGGAGGTGACAGCGGGGCATGCCTGTGAGCTATAGGCAGCCCCGGCGCCCATCAGTTCGCCAATTTCCACTTGCCGTTGACGATTTCCACCATCACGCGCGAGCGCTGGTCCAGGCCGTTGTGGTCCTTCGCGCTCATGTTGAAGATGCCCGCGGTGCCCGGCATGTCCTTGACGTTCTCCAGGGCCTCGCGCAATGCCGCGCGGAACTCGGCCGTGCCCGGCTTGGCCTTCTTCAGCGCAACGGGAATGGCCCGCTGCAGCAACAGACCGGCGTCCCAGGCGTGACCGCCGAAGGTCGAGATGGAGCCCGCGCCGTATGCCTTTTCATACACGACCTTGTAGGCAGCGGCCGACTTCTTCACCGGATTGTCGGCAGGCAGTTGGTCGACGACGAGCAGCGGGCCCGCCGGCAGGTACGTGCCGTCGCAATCCTTGCCGCAAACGCGCAGGAAGTCGTTGTTGGCGACACCGTGGGTCTGATACAGCTTGCCCTTGTAGCCGCGCTCCTTGAGCGTGCGCTGCGGCAGCGCTGCCGGCGTACCTGAACCAGCGATCAGCACGGCATCCGGATTGGCCGCCATGATCTTGAGGACCTGGCCCGTGACCGACGTGTCGGCACGATTGAAGCGCTCATTGGCCACGACCTTGATCTTGTTCAGATCGGCAGCCTTCTGGAACTCCTTGTGCCAGCCTTCGCCGTAGGCGTCGGAGAAGCCGATGAACGCGACCGTCTTCACGCCGTTGTCGGCCATGTGCTTGGCAATGGCGGTGGCCATCAGAATGTCGTTCTGCGGGGTCTTGAACGACCAGGCGCGCTTGGCGTCCACCGGTTCGACAATGGCAGCGCCCGCGGCCATCGAGATCATCGGGGTCTGCGTCTCTGCCGCCACGTCGACCATCGCCAGGGAGTTCGGCGTGACCGTCGAGCCGAGCACGGCGTCAACGTGGTCTTCGCTGATCAGCTTGCGCATGTTCTTGACGGCCGTCGTGGTGTCGGTCGCGTCGTCGAGCAGGATGTACTGCACCGACTGGCCGCCGATCGTCTTGGGCAGCAGCGAAATGGTGTTCTTCTCGGGAATGCCCAGCGAAGCCGCCGGACCGGTCGCCGACAGCGACACGCCAATCTTCACCTGGGCGCTCGCAACGCCCGTAGCCAGCATCATCGCCGACGCCACGCACAGCAACTTCAGTTTCATTTGGGTCTCCTCGCAAAAATTTTGAATTCGTTGTTCTGACCATTGTTGAACCCGCCGGCCCGATATTAACCGACCGCGCAGTCGGCAAATTGTCGCTCATCTTACGGGCACCGGCGCCTTCTCGTAAAGTGCGGTTTCCCCACCTGTGGCTTCAACCGCAAAGGCTTACGTCCGAACGGCGCCGGGCGCCGCCTTCACCACCGATGCCGCACTTGCGCACGCGCGATGCTGTCCGGTCTCCCGTCAGCCGCGAAGCAATGCGTCATAGCCGGTCTTCACGATCAGCACGGCGAGCACACACAGGAACATGCGTCGCACGAAACCCACGCCGCGCTTGAGCGCGAGCCGGCTGCCCACCTGACTGCCCAGCACGTTCATGACCGCCATGCCGAGGCCAACCTGCCACGCAACGTGCCCGCCCATGCCAAACAGCCACAGCGCGGCCAGGTTGGTCGCCACGTTCACGATCTTCGCCGACGCCGAGGCGTTGACGAAATCCTGACCAAACAGGCGGACAAACAGGAAGACGAGGAAGCTGCCCGTGCCGGGGCCGAAGAAACCGTCGTAGAAGCCGATGGCGCCGCCCACGGCGATCGCCATGAGGGTCACCCCCGCCCCACCTGTCACAGGGGCGTGAACCGTCCCGAAATCCTTCTTGCGCAGGGTGTAGATTGCCACGCCGGTCAGCACGAACGGCAGCAGCTTGCGAAGCACGTCGGCCGGCACATGGGAGACGGCGTACGCACCCCAAAACGAAAACACGAAGGCGGCGACGGTGGCCGGCAGCACAATGGCCCAGCGCAGTTGAATGCCGCGCGCGTAGCGCAGCGCAGCCGATGCCGTGCCCCAGATACCGGCCAGCTTGTTGGTACCGAACAGCAACGGCGGCGCCGCGTTCGGGAAAACGGCGAAAAGCGTCGGTACGGAGATCAGCCCGCCACCTCCGACCACCGCATCGACCAGACCGGCCACAAACGCCCCGACCGCGAGCATCAGCCAATCGGTCAGCGCCCCACTCGTCAACATCCGTCCCCCCTATCGGCAAACAGGTGTTTTTCGGGACGTGCTCCGATCGCCGCGAGGACACGCCGGACATGGGCGCGCAAAAGTGCTGATGGAGGAACGTGAGGGGGGCGGGGCATGCGACCAGGACTGTCGGGGGACGAGAATCGGGCTTCTGCGGATGACGGCCCCGCACTGCGGCGAAGCCCAATATAAAAAGCGCTGTTGGAGTTTTCTCCAACAGCGCTTCCTTTTTGGCGGTGCGCGTTATCGCGCTTATTGTCTCCTCGATCCTCGCCCCTATATCCTGCCGTGACGCGAACTGAAGGAGAGAATAAAGGAGCACCCGATGCACCACAAGTCAGCATTTACCCCTACGGATTAGGTTTTTTCCGACACGCGTGCGCCAGGGTGAAGAGCGGGCGCCCCAAGCCGGTGCGCCCGCGCCTCCGTCAAGAAGGTTGCGCCGTGGTGCGCGTAGGGCGGAACAACCGGCTCCGCGCCACCAGCTCGCCCACCAGACCGCGGCGGAAGGCCAGCACGCAGATGATGAAGATCGCCCCGATGACGATCGTCACCGACTCGCCGAGCGTCTGGAACCAGGTCACGCCCGTGGCCGTCGCGAGCCAGTCGCCGATGTCGCCGAGCTTGTTCTCCAGCACGACGATCACCACCGCGCCCACCACCGGCCCAAACATCGTACCCAGCCCACCCACCAGCGTCATCAGGATCACCATGCCCGACATCGTCCAATGCACGTCCGTCAGCGTCGCGAAGCCCAGCACCAGCGTCTTGGTCGAACCGGCCAGCGCGGCAAGCGTGGCCGACAGCACGAACGCGAGCAGCTTGAAGCGATCGACGTCGTAACCGAGCGAGATGGCGCGCGGCTCGTTCTCCTTGATCGCCTTGAGCACCTGACCGAAGGGCGAATGCACGACACGCATGATGAGCAGGAAGCCCAACGCGCAAATGGCCAGCACCACGTAATACAGCGTGAGGTCGGAATCGAGCGGCAGCAGGCCAAAGAGGCTACCGCGCGGCACGCCTTGCAGGCCGTCCTCGCCACCGGTGAACGGCGCTTGCAGGCAGAGGAAGTACAGCATTTGCGCCAACGCCAGCGTAATCATCGCGAAGTAGATGCCCTGCCGCCGGATCGCCAGCACCCCCATGACGAGGCCAAGCAACGCCCCGGCCGCCACGCCCGCAATGATGCCGACTTCCGGCGTGAACCCCAGATTGCGCACCACATAACCGGTGACGTAGCCTGCGCTGCCAAAGAACGCGGCATGGCCGAACGACAGCAGACCCGTAAAGCCGAGCAGCAGGTTGAACGCACAAGCGAACAGCGTGAAGCACAGCACCTTCATGATGAATACCGGATACGCACCGGCGAACGGCGCGACGATCAGCGCCAGTAGCAAGAGGGAATAAAGCACCCGTTGTTGCGTCTCTTGTTGCATGGTTCCGCCCCTTACTTTTGTTTGCCGAACAACCCTGCCGGGCGCAGCAGCAACACGATCACCATGATGACGAACACCACGGTCGCAGACCCTTGCGGGTAGAACACCTTGGTAAAGCCTTCGATGATCCCGAGCATCAGACCGGTCAGGATGGAACCCATGATGGAGCCCATACCACCGATCACGACCACCGCGAACACGGTGATGATCATCGACTGCCCCATGAGCGGCGAGATCTGGATAACGGGCGCGGCGAGCACGCCCGCAAACGCGGCGAGCGCCACCCCGAAGCCATACGTCAGCGTAATCATGAGCGGCACGTTCACACCAAACGCTTCCACCAGCTTCGGGTTTTCGGTCCCCGCGCGCAGATACGCACCGATCTTGGTCTTCTCGATCACGAACCACGTTGCGAAGCACACCACGAGCGAAGCCACCACCACCCACGCGCGATAGTTCGGCATGAACATGAAGCCGAGATTGGTCGCGCCGGAGAGCATGTCGGGGGCGTCGAAGGGCTGCCCCGACACGCCGTAGATCGAACGGAAGACGCCCTCGAGCACGAGCGTGATGCCGAACGTCAGCAGCAGGCCGTACAGGTGATCGAGCTTGTAGATCCAGCGCAGCATGGTGCGCTCGATGACGATACCGATGATGCCCACCACAACGGGGGCGAGAATCAACATGACCCAGTAATTGAGGCCGAGATAGTTGCCGCCCATCCAGGCGAGCATGGCCCCCAGCATGAACAACGCGCCGTGCGCGAAGTTGATCACGTTGAGCAGGCCGAAAATCACCGCCAGGCCGAGGCTCAGCATGGCGTAGAACGAGCCGTTCACCAGTCCCAGCAGCAGTTGGCTCAACAGCGCCGGCAGGGGGATGCCTAGTAATTCCATCGAAATCGATTCTCTGCGAGAAAGGTCGCGACGGGACACGCGTCCCGCCGCTTTCGGAGCATCGTGCTAACGGCGCTTACTTCTTCCAGACCGGACAGGTCGACTCTTGCGGCGTAGTGAATGCCTTGTCACCCGGAATCGTGGCGACAATCTTGTAGTAATCCCACGGCGCTTTCGATTCCTGCTTGGTCTTGACCTGCATCAGGTACATGTCGTGGATCATCGAGCCGTCCTTGCGGATGTAACCCTTGCTGAACATGTCGTCGATCTTGATCTTGTGCAGTTCGTCCATCACCTTGTCGGCGTCGGTCGAGCCCGCGGCCTGAACCGCCTTCAGATAGGTCATCGTGGCCGAATAGTCGCCGGCCTGCAGGCTCGACGGCATCTTCTTCATCTTGTCGAAGTAACGCTTGGAGAAGGCACGCGTCTTGTCGTTCTTGTCCCAGTACCAGCTATCGGTCAAGTACATGCCGCCGGTGTTATCCAGCCCCAGCGAGTGAATGTCGTTGATGAACACGAGCAGACCGGCGATCTGCATCTTGCCCTTGATGCCGAACTCCTTCGCGGCCTTGATGGCGTTGACCGTGTCGCCGCCGGCATTGGCCAGACCCAGCACCTGGGCGCCCGACGCCTGCGCCTGGAGCAGATACGACGAGAAGTCCGAGGCCGAGAGCGGATGTCGCACCTCGCCCTTCACCGTGCCGCCGTTGGCCTTGACCACATCGGCCGTGGCCTTCTCCAGCGCGTGGCCGAACGCATAGTCGGCCGTCAGGAAGAACCACGACTTGCCGCCAGCCTTCACGACGGCCGAGCCGGTGCCACGCGCCAGTGCGACGGTGTCGTAGGCATAGTGCACGCCGTACGGCTGGCACTGGTCGTTGGTCAGGGCATCCGAGCCGGCGCCCACGTTGATGTAGACGCGCTTCTTCTCGGCCGAGACCTTGTTCATCGCGAGGCCAGTCGCCGAGTTCGTGCCGCCGATCAGCATGTCCACGCCATCACGGTCGAACCATTCGCGCGCCTTGGACGCCGCGACGTCCGCCTTGTTCTGGTGATCGGCGGTGACCAGCTCGATCGGCTTGCCGAGGACCTTGCCGCCGAAGTCGGCGATGGCCATCTTGATGGCTTCCGCCCCGCCCGGCCCGTCGATGTCGGTATACAGGCCCGACATATCGGTAATGAAACCGATCTTCACCGCATTGCCGTCGGCATGGGCCTGTGAGGCCATCGCCGCAAAACCGAACGCAGCCGCAACCGCCAACGCCTTCATCCGCATCGTCATCTTTGTCTCCTTCGTGGATTGGATTGCCTGGTTTCATCGCCCGGAACGCCTGCGCGCCGGGCAAGTCACCTCATACCCCTAACAACTCGTGCAACACCGGCATCTTCGCCTCCAGCTCCGGAGCGCCGAAGCGCTCCACGATCTTGCCGTGCTCCATCACATAGAAGCGATCGGCCAGCGGAGCCGCAAAACGGAAATTCTGTTCCACCATCACGATGGTGTAGCCCCGCGCCTTGAGCGTGGTGATCATGCGTGCCAACGTCTGCACGATCACGGGCGCGAGCCCTTCGGAGATCTCATCGAGCAACAGCAGATTCGCACCGGTGCGAAGAATGCGCGCCACCGCCAGCATCTGCTGCTCGCCGCCCGACAGGCGCGTGCCGGGACTGTGGCGACGCTCCTTCAGGTTGGGGAACATGTCATAGATTTCGTCGAGCGACATTCCGCGCCCGCCGTCGTCGCGACGATCGCCTCGCACACCGATATAAGGGGGCAGCAACAGGTTTTCCTCGCACGACAGGCTCGCGAAAATGCCCCGCTCCTCGGGGCAGTAGCCCACGCCATGGTGCGCAACCTTGTAGGTCGGCAGGTGAATGGTCTCCTCGCCGCCGATCCGGATCGAGCCCTGACGCTGGCCAGTCAGGCCCATGATGGCGCGCAGCGTGGTGGTGCGCCCGGCGCCGTTGCGTCCGAGCAGCGTCACGACCTCGCCGCGGCCGACCGCCAGATCCACCCCGTGCAGGATGTGCGATTCGCCGTACCAGGCCTGCAGTCCTTCGACTTCGAGTGCGGGCACATTCGCGCCACCATTACCGCCGCCGTTACCGTACATAGACGTCCTCACCCGTGCGCTCCCTGCAATTCGCCGTCCGCGGTGCCCATATAGGCTTCCATCACCTGCGGATTCTTCGAGACTTCGTGATACGGCCCTTCGGCGAGCACCTCGCCGCGCTGAAGCACGGTGATGGTGTCGGAAATGCCGGCGATCACGTTCATGTTGTGCTCGACCATCAGGATCGTGCGACCGGCCGACACTTTTTTGATGAGCGCGGTGACACGATCCACGTCTTCGTGGCCCATGCCTTGCGTCGGCTCGTCGAGCAGCATTAGTTCGGGTTCCATGGCAAGCGTCGTGGCGATCTCGAGAGCGCGCTTGCGCCCGTAGGGCAGCTCCACGGTCAGCGTATCGGCGAATTCGGTCAGGCTGACTTCCGCGAGCAATTCCATGGCACGGGCATCGAGCTGATGCAGCGAACGGCTGCTGCGCCAGAAGTGGAACGCGGTGCCGAGGTTGCGTTGCAGGCCGATGCGCACGTTCTCGAGCACGGTGAGGTGCGGGAAGACGGCGGAGATCTGGAACGACCGGATGATGCCGCGTCGCGCGATCTGCGCGGGCGCTTCGCGTGTGATGTCCTCACCGTTGAACGTGATGGTGCCGGCGCTGGGCACGAGAAACTTGGTGAGCAGGTTGAAGCAGGTCGTCTTGCCGGCGCCGTTAGGCCCGATGAGTGCGTGAATGGTACCGCGCGCGACGCGCAGGTCGACCCCGTTCACGGCGGTGAAGCCACGAAACTCTTTTGTGAGTCCGCGGGTCTCGAGAATGTAATCGTTGTTCGCCATGTCTCCTGCCACATTCCTGGTTGGCGGTGCGAGGCAAATGACCGCCTCGGCACCATCGTCTGTGACAACCGCGAGGCAGGCGGACATCGCTGTGGGTGGCGTCGTCGGCGAGGTGCCCCGCGTCCCGGGGTGTGTCGCCGAATTCTTGGTCCGGTCGCACACTGGGAACCGATATTGTGTGTGGTTTGCTGCAACGCGATCATTGGGATTTGCACTAGGCTTCGCGTCTACCGAAACGCGCGTGCGCACACGCTTTCGAGACCCTTCGATCACGGCGCGAACACGTCCCAAACCCCTTATGGCATAAGGCTTTTACCGCGCCCGCAAAAAAGCGTCCGGCCCCGTTTGACGATGCCCCGCCATGGGTCGCGCAACCGACATTAGGTATTACTACGTAAGTTTTAAGGTAAATATCCGGAAATCCGGAAAGTGCGCCTGGCGCCGTCATCATCGGATTTTCACCAAACTACGCCGCGTCGCTTCGTGACAGCATCGAACGCTCTCCCCGGAAGCGATTCGATATGCGCAGCGCGGAAGTCCTTTGGCTCACCAGTTCACTCACGGCGATCAGCGCGCTGCTGCTCGATGCCACATTGCCCGCGTTCGGAGCCATGGCGCTCGACTTTCGGATCGACGTCCGCGCCATCGCCGCCATCGTCGGCCATGTGGTGCTGACACTCTCAGGACTGCAATTGATCGTCGGCCCGATGTCCGATCGCTTCGGTCGAAAGCGCGTGCTGCTCGGCAGCCTGACGCTTGCGAGCATGGGTGCCGTCGGAAGCGCATGCGCCACGACGTACGAGATCCATTTCGCCTTTCGCATCGTTCAGGGCGCAGGCTGCGCGGGCTTCGCGCTTTGCCAGGCTATTCTGCAAGACGCCTTCCCCGGCCAGACCGGATGGCGCGCGCGCATTTTCACCCTCACGTTCGCGGGTGTCTGCCTCGCGCTCGCCCCACTTGTGGGCGTGGCATTGACGCAGGCCGCCGGCTGGCGTGCCATTTTCTGGTCCTTCGCAGGACTGGGCGCCCTGACGGGCTTTGTCACAGCGGTTCGATTCCCGGCATCTATGCCGCAAACGAATTCCGGCCTCGCGCAATACGTTCGGCTGTACGCACAAATGCTGCGGCATCGCCAGTTCATGATCTACGCCAGCCAGGCCGCGATGGCCTTCGTCTGCCACTTCTCGTTCATCATGCTCTCCCCTGCGATCTTCATCGACGACCTCGGGTATTCAGCGAGCGCCTATGGGAAGATGCTCGCCATCTACGGATTGACCTACGTGGCGGCTGGCTTCGCGGCAGGACGCATGGCCCGCGTGCGTGACGCGCGCGATCAAATCCGCACGGGATTCATGCTGCTGGCGATGGCGGGTGGACTGATGGCATTGCTGGGAGTCCTGATTGGAATACATGTCGTCACCGTACTCATCCCCATGCTGATCGTCACGTTCGGCGCGTCCGCAGTGCGTCCCGCCAGCACAACGCTTGCGATGGCCCGCTTCGAGACGCACGCCGGCACGGCTGCGGCCATGATAGGGGCCATCCGCTTCACGATGGCGGGCACCCTGACGCTCGTCATCACGGCCGTCGATCCGCCGCGACTCGCGATACTCGCCAGCCTGCTGATCACGTGCTCGCTCACCGCCCTGCTTTGCGCGCCGCGCGAATCATGTCGCTCGCGCGCTCGGCAATCATGATCGTCGGCGAGTTCGTGTTGCCCGACGTGATGACCGGCATGACCGACGCATCGACCACGCGCAGGTTCTGCACGCCGCGCACGCGCAACTGCGCATCGACGACCGCCTCCGGATCGTTCGCTCGGCCCATGCGGCAGGTCCCCACCGGATGAAAGATCGTCGTGCCGATGTCGCCCGCCGCGCGCTTCAACTCCGCGTCGGTCTGGACCGATGGCCCCGGCAAATATTCGCGCGGTTCATAGCGCGCGAACGCCGGTGCGCCCACGATGCGGCGCGTCAATTTGATGGCATCCGCCGCCACGCGCAAATCCGCTTCCGTCGACAGATAATTCGGCGCGATGCTCGGTGCAACGCGCGCATCAGGTGAGCTCAGATGGACATGGCCGCGCGACGTCGGCCGCAGATTGCACACCGACGCCGTGAACGCATTGAACTTGTGCAACGGTTCGCCAAAGCGTTCCAGCGACAACGGCTGTACGTGGTATTCGAGATCGGGGCGCGCCATATCCTCGCGACTGCGAGCGAACGCCCCCAATTGCGACGGCGCCATGCTCATCGGTCCGCGCTGCGCAAACGCATATTGCATGCCGATCTTCAGCTTGCCGAACCAACTGTTGGCGGTGAGATTGAGGGTCGGCACCCCGCGCAACTTGTACACGGTGCGCAATTGCAGATGGTCTTGCAGGTTCTCGCCCACGCCCGGCAGGTCCGAGACGACATCGATCCCGAAACCGCGCAGACGCTCGCCATCGCCAATGCCCGAAACCTCCAGCAGATGCGGCGAATTCACCGCCCCTGCCGCAAGAATCACTTCGGCACCCGCCAGCGCCGTGAAGTCTTCATTGCCGCCGCGATACGCCACGCCTGTACAGCGTGTGCCGTCGAACAGCAAGCGACTCACACTCGCGCCCGTGATGATCGTCAGGTTCGGCCGCTGCGACGCCGGACGCAAGAACCCCTTGGCCGCACTCCAGCGCACACCGCGCCGCTGATTCACTTCGAAATAGCCAATGCCGAAGTTGTCGCCCTGATTGAAGTCGTCCGTCTTGGGGATACCCACCTGCTCGGCGGCGTCCGCAAACGAATCGAGCACGCGCCACGACAGGCGCTGCTTCTCGACACGCCACTCGCCCCCGCTGCCGTGAAACGCCGTACCGCCCTTGTAGTGATCCTCGCTGCGCTTGAAGAGCGGCAGCACGTTGTCCCACCGCCAGCCATCGTCACCGGTGGCGTCGGCCCACACGTCGTAATCCTCACGCTGTCCGCGCATGTAGATCATGCCGTTGATCGACGAGCTGCCGCCCAGCACCCGCCCACGCGGATACGCGAGCGAACGCCCGTTCAGCCCTGCCTCGGCCTGCGTGCGATACAGCCAGTCGGTGCGCGGATTGCCGATGCAGTAGAGATAGCCGACGGGGATGTGAATCCAGTGATAGTCATCCTTGCCGCCCGCTTCGAGCAACAGCACGGTGACGTCGGGGTCCTGCGTGAGGCGATTGGCCAGCACGCAACCGGCCGAGCCGGCCCCCACAATGATGTAATCGAAGCGATCCGGCTTCGCTGCCTGCTTGTTCATTCCCGCCTGTCTCCGTCGATGGCGCAGCACTCGCCATGGTGCGGTGCCAACACTGGTGCGGCACCCGAGTGGGATGGACTGTCGCCACCCGCACCGGGTTCATTTTTGTCGTCAGGTCCGACATCCGGCGCGACACCCCGGTGCGCGCCGATACGCACGGCACTCGATTATTTCGCCACCGGCATCGTGAATTCCGCCCCCTTGGCGATGCTGTCCGGCCAGCGCTGCATCACACTCTTGAAGCGCGTGTAGAAACGAATGCCCTCCTCGCCATACGCATGATGATCGCCAAACAGCGAACGCTTCCAGCCGCCGAACGACTGCCACGCCATCGGCACCGGAATCGGCACATTGATGCCCACCATGCCGACCTTCACCTGACGCGAGAACGCACGCGCCACGCCACCGTCGCTGGTGAAGCACGAAACGCCATTGCCATATTCGTGCCCATTGACCAGGTCGATGGCCGCCGCAAGATCCGGCACACGCACCACCGCCAGCACCGGCCCGAAGATCTCTTCCCGATAGATCGTCATTTCGGGCGTGACGTGATCGAACAGCGTCCCGCCGAGGAAAAACCCCTGCGCGTGGCCCGGCACCTGCAATCCGCGGCCGTCGACCAGCAGCTTGGCCCCCGCGCTCACCCCATCGGCAATATAGCCCTCGATCTTCGCCTTGTGAGCCCCCGTGACGACCGGCCCCATTTCCGAGGCTTCGTCCGCCCCCGGCCCCACGCGCAACGCCTTCACACGAGGCACCAACGCATCGACCAGACGATCCGCCACCTGGCCCACGGCCACCGCGACCGAAATCGCCATGCAGCGCTCGCCCGCCGACCCGTAGGCCGCACCGATCAGCGCGTCGACCGCCTGATCGAGATTCGCGTCGGGCATCACCACCAGGTGATTCTTCGCGCCGCCGAGCGCCTGCACTCGCTTGCCGTGACGCGTGCCTTCGGTATAGATGTACTCGGCAATCGGCGTCGAACCGACGAACGACAGGGCGTCGACGTCAGGATGCGCCAACAGCGCGTCGACCGCGACCTTGTCCCCTTGCACCACGTTGAAAACGCCATCGGGCAACCCCGCTTCGCGCAGCAACTCGGCGATCAGCAAGCTGGCCGACGGGTCGCGCTCGGACGGCTTGAGCACGAACGTATTGCCACACGCCAGCGCCATCGGGAACATCCACATCGGCACCATCACGGGGAAGTTGAACGGCGTAATGCCCGCACATACGCCAACGGGCTGACGCAGATGCCAGTTGTCGATACCGCCGCCGATATTGTCGCTGTGCTTGCCCATGAGCAGGCTCGGCGCACCGCAGGCGTATTCCACGACTTCGATACCGCGCGTGACTTCGCCGCGCGCGTCGGAGAACACCTTGCCGTGCTCGCGCGTGATAATGCGTGCCAGTTCGTCCTGATGCTCGTCGAGCAACGCCTTGAACTTGAAGAGCACCCGGGCGCGCTTGAGCGGCGCCGTGTCCGCCCACGATGGCAGCGCAGCCTTGGCCGCCGCTACCGCGGCGTTCACGTCGTTGACACCCGCCAGCGCCACGCGCGCACTCACGGTGCCTTGCGCCGGATCGAAAACGTCGCCAAAACGCTCGCCATCGCCCGCTACGCGGCGACCGCCGATGAAGTGTTGCACCGTCGGAATATCAGCATTGCTCATGTTCGTCTTTCCCCAATCCGGCCCGGTCCGTGACACGGTCCCCGCCTGTTTCGCCAGACGCTCGCCCCACGGCTCACGCCACATCAAGCCCCAAGCGTACTGCTGCGCACCGACACAATCCAATGAGAAATTATCAAAAGCAATATAAGATTCACTTATGTTGCTCTCCCTTTCTCGATAATCCACGCCTCGGGCGCCGCCCGTGAATGTCCTCCATGGAACTCGCCCATCTTCGCGCGTTTGTCGCCATCGCCCACGAGGGCAACCTCACGCGCGCCGCGCAACGCCTGCATCTGACGCAACCGGCGGTCAGCCTGCAGGCGAAGGCGCTCCAGGAGGCGCTGCGGCTCACGCTCTTCACACGCACGGCGCAGGGGTTGGCGCTCACGCGCGACGCACAGGCCCTGTTGCCGCTGGCCGAGCGCATGCTCGCCGCGCTGGCCGATCTGCAGCAGGCGGCCGGTGCGATGCGCGACACGGTGCGCGGACGGCTGCGCATTGGCACGATTCTCGACCCCGAATTCACCCGGCTGGGCGCCTTTCTCAAACGGCTGGTCGAGTCATATCCGCAGATCGAGACGGCGCTGCGTCAGGGGATGTCCGGATCGGTGTTGCAACAACTGGGGCGCGGCGAACTCGACGTCGGCTTCTATCTCGGCCTGCCTGACCCCGAGCGCTTTCACGCCATCACGCTCACGCCGTTCTCGTATCAGGTGCTGGCACCCGCCGGCTGGCGCGAGCGCGTGGCCCGGCGCGGATGGCGCGAACTCGCCGCGTTGCCGTGGATCTGGACGCCCCCCGAATCGGCCCACAACCGCCTGCTCTCTGAACGCTTCGGCGCTCTGGGCGTGTCGCCCACGAAGGTGGCGGAAGTGGATCAGGAGCCGTCGATGCTCGATCTGGTGAAGTCGGGCGTCGGGCTGTCGCTCGTGCGCGACTCGATCGCGTTGCGCGAGGCGCACGCCCATGGTCTGGTGATCGCTGACGGCGTGAGCGTGCCGACGGAACTCACGTTCGTCACGCTGGCCTCGCGACGCGACGAACCCGCCATCGCCGCCGCCTTGCAATTGGTGACGGCGGTCTGGGCCTGAGCGCGCGAGCAACGGCTACGGCACGCCCTCGCCCAACGCCCGACGCCCCGCGCCCTCTACCCCCGGTTGGGGCGCATAATTCGTGGCTCGGGCCATCGGGTTCCAAACCGTCGAAAAGCCCCCCTGTCCCGCGATTCACGCCCACGTCGTGGTGCATCCCGGAAGACGCTGCCATGCCGGATCCCGGTGAAAGCTCTAGAATTTAACTCTGTCTTCGAGGAGTCGATCATGTCTGTGAGAATGGAACGCGATACCTTCGGCGAAATTGCGGTACCCGCCGATCGTCTCTGGGGTGCGCAAACGCAGCGCTCGCTGCAGAACTTCAAGATTTCCACCGAGAAGATGCCGCGCGAGCTCGTGCGCGCGCTCGCTCGCGTGAAGCGCGCCGCTGCCGAGGTCAACAAGGGCCTGGGCGTGCTCGACGCGAAGAAAGCCGACGCCATCATCCAGGCCGCCGACGAAGTCATCGCCGGTCAGCATGACGACGAATTCCCGCTGGCCGTGTGGCAAACCGGCTCGGGCACGCAGTCGAACATGAACATGAACGAAGTGCTTGCGAACCGCGCCAGCGAACTGCTCGACGGCGTGCGCGGCGAAACGCGTCTCGTGCACCCCAACGACGACGTGAACAAAGGCCAGTCGTCGAACGACGTATTCCCGACGGCCATGAGCGTGGCCGCCCTCGACGCCCTCGTCAATCACCTGAAGCCCGGGGTCGGCCAACTGCGCGACACGCTCGCCGCCAAGGCCCGCGCTTATGACGATATCGTCAAGATCGGCCGCACCCACCTCCAGGACGCCACGCCGCTCACGCTCGGCCAGGAAATCTCGGGGTGGGTCGCGCAGATCGACCACGGCCTGAAGCACGTCGACGACGCCCTGCCCCACGTGGCGGAACTCGCGCTCGGCGGCACGGCCGTGGGCACGGGCCTGAACGCGCATCCGGAATTCGCCAGGCAAGTAGCCGCCACGCTCGCGCGCGACACCGGCCTGCCGTTCGTCACCGCACCGAACAAGTTCGAAGCGCTGGCCGCCAACGACGCCATCGTCAACGCGCACGGCACGCTCAAGACGCTCGCCGCCAGCCTGATGAAGATCGCCAACGACGTGCGCTGGCTGGCCAGCGGCCCGCGCTGCGGCATTGGCGAGCTGATGATTCCGGAAAACGAACCGGGCAGCTCGATCATGCCGGGCAAGGTCAATCCGACCCAATGCGAAGCGATGACGATGCTGTGCGCCCAGGTGCTCGGCAACGACGTGGCGATCAACATCGGCGGCTCGATGGGCAACTTCGAGCTGAATGTGTTCAAGCCGATGCTCATCCACAACTTCCTGCAAAGCGTGCGCGTGCTGGCCGACGGTGCGGTGAGCTTCGACGACAACTGCGCCATCGGTATCGAACCGAACCGGGCGCGCATCGGCACGCTGCTCGAAGAGTCGCTCATGCTCGTAACCGCACTCAACCCGCACATCGGTTACGACAAGGCCGCGCAGATCGCCAAGAAGGCGCACAAGGAAGGCACCACGCTCAAGGCGGCCGCCCTCGCGCTGGGCCACGTCACGGCCGAGCAGTTCGACGCCTGGGTTCGCCCCGAGCAAATGGTCGGCAAGCGCTGATTTCGCGCGAGCCCTCACCCGTCACTTCGTCACCACGCATGCCCATCTCGCCGTTGCCGCCGCTGCATTGCCTGATTGCTTTCGATGCAGCCGTGCGGCACGCGAGCTTCACGCGGGCCGCCGTCGAACTCAATCTCACGCAAAGCGCCGTGAGCCGGCAAATCGCGCAGCTCGAGGAATTCCTCGGGCGCGCGCTGTTCACGCGCGAGCATCGCACGCTGCGCCTGACGGTGGCCGGGCAACGCTACGCCGAACAGATCCAGCGCCTGCTCGGCGAGTGCGCCGAAGCCACCGCCGACCTGATGAAGCGGCGCGGCGATCTGGAACTCACCGTGGCCTGCTCGTCGGGCGTGGCGGTGTTGTGGATGACGCCCCAACTCATGCGATTTCGCGCCGCGCACCCCGACATCAAGATTCGCGTGATCGTGAAAGACGGCATGACGTCGCTGTCCGCGTCGGAGTTCGATCTGGGCGTCTATTACGTGCGTAACGACCTGCCCCCGGACTTCGCCGGTCGGCGGCTCTTCGACGAGGAAGTGTTTCCCGTCTGCTCGCCCACTTATTTGCGCGGGCGCCAGCTCACGCCGGCCGATCTCGTCGGCGAGACGCTGCTCTTCATCGAAGACGGCCAGCGCAAGTGGATGTCATGGACCGACTGGTTCGAGCTGCAGGGGGTGAACGCACCGAAGTTTCCGCGCATGGTGAGCGCGAACTACTACCCGCTACTCGTGCAGATGGCGATCGAGGGTGGCGGTTTGGTCATGGGATGGCGTCATATGATCGATCCGTGCCTCGACGCAGGCCTGCTCGTGCAGGCGTGCCATGCGACCGCCAGCCTGGGCGGCGGCTACTATCTCGTATGGCCTGCCGAGCGCCACGAGCATGCCGCAGCGCGAATTTTCCGCAACTGGATCTACACGGAATATTGTTCCCCATCATAGGGGTTACGCCATCTTTCGGACCGTTGCCATGCGCCACACGCATGGCAACATGCAGAATTTTCGTTTGGCCTGTCATTTTGTCTGCACTACTTTGTGTCTTATCCGCGCACGTGTGCCGATCCCGATGGGAGCGCAGACGTGATCCGACATAAAAGCAGGCGTATTACCGGTATGACGTAGTCGCAAGGCACGCAACGGACGCCACCCATCTTTCGGGAGACTCAGATGCAGGCGACTTTGGCAGTGCCTCAACAGAACCTGGCCCGTCAGCGCCGTCACGCGATCGTGGCGACGGTGATCGGCAACGGTCTCGAGTGGTTCGACTTCACCGTGTACAGTTTCTTCGCGGCCATCATCGCGAAGCAATTCTTCCCCACCGGCGACGATCTGTCGTCGTTTCTGCTGGCCGTGGCCACGTTCGGCGTGGGCTTCTTCATGCGCCCGGTCGGCGGCATCGTGCTCGGCATCTATTCCGACCGCGTGGGCCGCAAGGCGGCCCTGTCGCTCACCATTCTGCTCATGGCCGCCGGCACCGCGATGATCGGCCTGGCCCCGACCTACGATCAGATCGGCCTGGGCGCGCCCCTCATCATCGTGCTGGCGCGTTTGCTGCAAGGCTTCTCGGCCGGCGGCGAAATGGGCGGCGCAACGGCCTTCCTGACCGAGTACGCACCCGCCAATCAGCGCGCCTATTACTCGGCCTGGATTCAGTCGAGCATTGGCTTCGCCGTGCTGCTCGGCGCGGCCGTGGGCACGTTCGTGACAACGGAACTCGATCACGCCTCGCTCGTGTCCTGGGGCTGGCGCGTGCCGTTCCTCGTGGGCATGCTCATCGGCCCGGTCGGCTTCTACATCCGTCACAAGATCGACGAAACGCCGACGTTCCAGCACGCCGAGAAGTCCGATACGCCGTTGCGCGACGTGCTCTCGCAGTATCCGCGCGAGACACTCGCCAGCTTCTCCATGGTTGTGCTGTGGACGATCTGCACTTACGTGCTGCTGTTCTACATGCCGACGTATGCCCAGCGCGTGCTCAAGCTGCAGGCCTCCGATGGCTTCACGGCGGGCATGGTCGGCGGCGCGATGATTCTCGTGTTCGCGCCGGTGGTGGGACGTCTGGCGGATCGCTACGGACGCCGTCCGTTCCTGTCGGGATCGGCCCTGCTGATCCTGCTGCTGGCATGGCCGATGTTCACGTACCTGAACGTGGCCCCTGGCCTGCACTCGCTGCTGATGTTCCAGATCGTGTTCGGCCTGCTCATCGCTTGCTATACCGGCCCGATTCTCGCGGCGTTCTCCGAGATGTTCCCCGCGAAGGTGCTCTCGACGGGTCTGTCGGTAGCCTATAACTTCGCGGTGACGATCTTTGGCGGCTTCGCCGCGCTCATCATCACGTGGCTGATTGCCCGCACGGGCAGCAACATGGCGCCGGCCATCTACGTGATCGTCGCGGCGGCCATCAGCCTCGTCGGCACGTGCTTCGTGAAGCCGCTGCCCAAGGCCTGAGTCCCCTGTCGTCCGGGCGCGCCCTCACCGGCGCGCCTTATGCATTTTTTCAAGGAATCCCCCCATGTCCGTTACCCTGCTTCGCGGCGGCAATGTGCTCGATGCAGCCGCCGGCCGTCTGCTCGAGCGTCACGACGTAGTTATCGAGGGCAATCGCATTGCGGCGCTCAGCGCCACGCCGCTCGACATCGACGGCGCGACGGTGATCGACGTCACCGGCAAGACCGTCATGCCCGGCATGATCGACTGCCACGTGCACGTGCTCGCGTCGCATCCCAACCTCGGCACGAACGCCAGCCAGCCGAACGTGCTCACCGTACTCAAGTCGCTGCCGATCATGCAGGGCATGCTCAATCGCGGCTTCACGACCGTGCGTGACGCAGGCGGCGCCGATTGGGCGCTGCAACAGGCCATCGAGCAGGGCGTGATTCCCGGGCCGCGCATTTTCCCGTCGGGCAAGGCGCTCTCGCAGACGGGCGGACATGGCGACTTCCGTCCCCGCAGCGACACGCTGGAGCCGTGCTCGTGCGCGTTTCGCGCGGGGGCGATCGGGCGCGTCGTCGATGGCGTCGATCCGATCCGCCTCGCCGTGCGCGAGGAGATTCAGAAGGGCGCCACGCAGATCAAGCTGATGGCCTCGGGGGGCGTGGCGTCGCCGGTCGATCCCATTGCCAACACGCAATACTCGGAAGACGAGATCCGCGCAGCGGTCGCGGAAGCGGAGGCGGCGCAAACCTATGTGATGGCCCACGCCTACACCCCGCGGGCGATTGCCCGCGCTGTGCGCTGTGGCGTGCGTACCATCGAGCACGGCAATCTGTGCGACGCCGAGACGGCAAAGCTCATGGCGGAGAAAGGGGCTTATGTGGTGCCGACGCTGGTCACCTACGACGCGCTGGCCAAGGACGGCGCGTCGCTGGGCCTGCCGCCGGAGTCGGTGGCCAAGGTGGAGAGTGTGCAGCGCGCCGGTCGCGAATCGCTTACGATCTATCGCGACGCCGGCGTGAAGATGGGCTTCGGCTCCGACCTGCTCGGCGACATGCACAAGTACCAGTCCGACGAGCTGACGATCCGTGCCGACGTGCTGGGGGCCGCCGAAGCGCTTCGCTCGGCAACGGTCATCGGTGCGGAGATTCTGAATCGCGCGGGCGAGCTGGGTGTGATCGCACCGGGCGCGCTGGCCGACGTGCTGGTCGTCGAGGGGAATCCGCTCGAATCCATCGAGGTGCTGACCGGCCAGGGCGAAAACATCCGCTGGGTCTTCAAGGACGGCAAGGTCGCCAAGCAGCCGGAATAACCGCAATCACCGGAGCCGCCGCCCGGCAACACGCGCAAGCGCGTTCGCGGTGGGCGGAAAACGAAGCGCCGCGATGTCTCGCACATCGCGGCGTTTTTTTGTTGCGTAAGCAGTCGTTGCCGGTGGTGCCTCGATACCCCGATTCCGACAATTCGACGCGCGAATGAAAAGCGCGGCCGGGCACCGCTGCATAGACTCCTCGCAATGTCGCGCAGAAGGTGTCTACCCATGAAGCTCGCTCCGCCATCCTACCTGTCATTAGGCTTCGATACCGCCTTTGGCGGGCGTGTCGCCAAGCCCTTATCGCCAACGCCCGGGTCCGAATGGAAACAGGTCGGGGTTCGGCAGCATGCGCCAGCCCCTGGATTGGCCTCGTCGGCCACCGCTGGCGCCGATACCTTACCCACGATCGAAACGCTCCGGGCCGACATTGTCGCCAACCTGGCCGCGATCAAGCGCGACTGGGATGCGGCGGCGCAAGCGGTCAGCCCCGCGGCGGTCCGAGGCAAATTGTCCGGTGAGTACGACGCCATCGCGCGACTGTCAGAAACCATCTCGACGCACGCGGCGTCCGATATTCTCGGCATCGATGCACTGATCGACCAGTTCGAGAAGGCCATCGTGAAAATCGGCAAGGCACGCGATCTGTCGCTCACGTCGTTCATGTCGTTCAAGCGCGTCGACGCGCAACAATCGATCTCCGACACGGCACAACTGACGCCGAAAGCGAAGGCGGCGTTCGACGCGCTCCGTCATTTGAAAGCCGCTCTCGACACGATGGTGGGCACGACATCGGCGCGACGGGTTCTGGAGGACCAGCAGCGGGCTCTGGAGAACGCGGAGATGACGCCGGCAGCGCTTCGACAAGCCAAGGCAGAGCTATACGCGGCATTCGTGGTGACGGGCGATCTGTTGAGCAAGTCCGAGCCGCTGATCAACCACTATCTGACCGAGGCCCAGGCCGCCATCCCGGGAGAGAAGCGGAGATGGAAGACAAGAATCCTGATTCTCGTCTCGTTCCTGGTCATCACGGTCTCGTTAGGGGTCGCGTCGGCCGTGCTTCCCGGGTTGCTGCCCGCAATCGTCGGTCTCGCGCTGGGGTTGAAGCTCGCCTCAACGGCGGCCGGTGTGTTGACGGCCTGCAACGGGATATTCAACGTCTTCGGTTATGCCCGCAATCGCGGCTGGGGCAAGCTATCGAACGAGATCACAGCGATCAAGAACCTGAACGACGCCGTCAATCGCGGGCTGGATGCGCGGCACAGTGCGCATCAATCGGGGGCGACCACCGAGATACAGGCGCGTCTCGACGAGCTCAGTCGTGACATTGCGCGCACCACACGCAATCAACGCGTGCTCAACGAGAATCTCGAGCATCTCGATCACACGTTTGGGAATACCCGGCTTTGACGGCGAGCCGTTGGCTCGGCGAGGGTTCATTCAACACGAGGAGACAAAATCACCATGCGTCCAATCAAGTACGTATCTGCCGCGCCCACCGTCGATTTGGCGCAACGCTATCGGACACTCGCCGCGCAAGGGCAGATCAGGGACGCCCTGACGGAGGCGGAAAGCGGCCTCGCGGAACTGCTGAGCCTGCAGAATGCGGCGCTGTCCCGCGTCGAGCGCCTCGTCCGTCAGGCGAACGCGGGCGCTGCGGCGCACGATGCATCCGCTGACGAGGCGCAACCCCTGCTCAGCGCCGAGTCGTTCAGGAACGACATGGCACAGTGTGGATCGAGTGCCAACGGCGAGACCGCCCGTGTGACCAGAACTGCCGTACAGACGCCTCCCTCTACAACGCCTCGCCCGCTGCCGCGCCCATGAAAAACACCCCAAAGATTGGATTTACGTCCAACTTTTGGGGTGCAGTTCACCGGGCTGCTTTTCTCTTCCAGCAAGACGCCGACGCGGCGGTCGGCGCGACCTTATTTCTTCCACCCGGGCGTGACGAACACCGAGCGCACATCTTCAAGCGTTTGCGAGACCGTCTCACGCGCACGTTCCGTACCGGCGCGCAGCATGTCCCACACGAACTCCGGATTCTTGGCGAATTCCTCGCGACGCTCACGCATCGGGCGCAGCATCTCCTGCAACCGCTCTTCCAGACGCGCCTTCACCTTCGAGTCGGCCAGACCGCCGCGCACGTAGTGATCCTTGAGCGCCTGCAAGCCTTCCTTGTCTTCGTCGAAGGCGTCGAGGTACGCGAATGCCACATTGCCTTCCAGATGCCCCGGATCTTCCACCTTCAGATGCAGCGGATCGGTGTAGCACTTCTTCACGGCGGCACGGATCTCGTCCGGCGTCGACGAAATGTTGATCACGTTGCCCAGCGACTTGCTCATCTTGGCCTTGCCGTCGATGCCCGGCAGACGCCCGATCGGCGGCACCAGTGCCTTCGCTTCGACCAGGATCTCGCGATCGGCCAAACGATTCAGACGGCGCACGATTTCGTTGGTCTGCTCGATCATCGGCAACTGGTCTTCGCCGACCGGCACGAGCGTTGCCCGAAACGCCGTGATGTCGGCCGCCTGGCTGACCGGATACGTGAGAAAGCCGGCCGGAATATCGCGCTCGAAGTTACGCAGCCCGATTTCCTGCTTGACGGTCGGATTGCGCTCCAGGCGCGCCACGGTCACGAGGTTCAGGTAGTAGAACGTGAGTTCGGTCAGTTCGGGCAGCCACGTCTGCACGCAGATGGTCGTGACACTGGGGTCGATGCCGACGGCCAGATAATCGAGCGCCACTTCTGAGACGTTGCGGTGCACCTTGCCGCGATCGTCGGTGTTGTCCGTCAATGCCTGCGCGTCGGCGACCAGGATGAACTGCTTGTATTCGTGCTGATACGCCACGCGGTTCTTCAGACTGCCGACATAGTGGCCCAGATGCAGCGGCCCCGTCGGGCGGTCACCCGTGAGGATCACCTTGCGATCCGCAGGTGCCTTCGAAACACTCATTTTCCTCTCCGTAATCAATCGCTTATGGCAAGTCCCGATGCCCCGTGCGCGATGGACGGCCTCCCGTCGCAACACCCCCACCGGCATCCGGCTCACCCCATTGCGTCAACCGTAACCCCCGAATGGTAGCGCGTCGGCGCGAAGGCGGTACAGAAACGGCTGCAACGCCTGAACGCTTCCCCTGATCGGCAGCTACGAATTCCGGTGCGGTTCATGTGGACAGCGCCACGCGCGTACCGACGCTATCGAAACGGCAAGACCGTTCCGCTTCACGAAGTACTTTCTGAATTTCAACGGCGCCGGCTTCATCAATCGATCGTCGGACCTCGCTCGTTTTGCGCGAGGCGTCGGCCTGGACGGTTTCGTTGTCGAAAATCAGCTATACCTGCGCGATCAGCACATCACCGCATCACAAAGAGATTCGCTTTGATTGCTACACGCCTAGCAGGAAACTACTCGCGTTTGCTCGCCTCCCGTGCAATCGGCGCGTCGATCCTATGGATCGACTTCACACTTATCTTCGAAAACCTCGCATTTCGGTGGAATGCCGATGCTGTCGTGATTGGAGTCGCTATGGCGTTCTACGGCGTTCCCGGCGTCCTTGCGGGCCCGTGGATCGGCGCACTCGTGGATCGCCACTGTCCATGGCGGATGTTGCGTTGGAGCTACCTTATTCGCGCTGCCGCGGCGCTGGCGCTCTGGCAAGCCCCAACCGTCGGCATTTTTCTCATCTGCGTCGCATCGAAAGGATTCGCCAACCTCGTCCCCGGCCCCGCCGAACAACAGTTGTTTCGCCGCTTGCTGGCCGACGAGGCACTTCCCGGCAATGCCAGCAAAGTCACGCTCATCGATCAGTTGGCGAAACTGGTAGCACCACTCGTCGCAGCACTGCTGGCGACATGGCACCTTCCGGGTTTTGCCATCTCGGCGGCGCTCAGCGTCATCGGCATCCTGCTCTTGCCAAACGGATTCCCCCCAAACACCGGCAAACGCGCCGGGGCTCTCCCCACCGCACGTCCCGTCTGGTCTGTGTTCCACGACGTCCTGAGACTTCACCCCCTGCTGCGCCGGGTGTTCCTTGTCATGCTATGTCAGGCGTTTGTCCTCGGCTTCTACGACGCACTGCTCGCTCTGTTTCTGAAAGCGCGCGGCTATCCCGACGGGACCTTCGGCAGCATTGTGGGGTGCACGGCAGCTGGCGCAATACTGGCGACATTTGCCTTCAAAGCAGCGATAAGGCGATGGCCCCCTGCGGATCTGCTCGCTGCTTCATCGCTGCTCTTTGGCATCACCATATTGACGCCTGCGGCCATTGTCTACGCGAACGCCGCCTTGCCGGTAGTCGCCATGCTTGGCCTTTGGATCGGTAACGGATTCGGTTACGGACTTGGCGTCATGCTGATGATGCTGACGTTCCAGCGGGAGTGTCCCCGCGAGGTGTTGGGGACCGTGACGTCCACAGGCCGAAGTCTTCAGTTGCTGCTGATGATCATTGCGCCGCTGATCGGTAGTGCCCTTTCAAACCTCACCAGCATCGAGTTCGTGTTTCTCTGCGCAGGAAGTGCCGCTATCGGACTCGCCCTGTTCACCCGCATGGTTCCAGTCGCACAACACCCGCCGCCGCACTCGTGAATGGCGAATGACGCCAAGCCGTCCGACAAGCTTCGTTCCGTTCACTCCAACAAGTTCGGTAGGTAATTGTCGAAAGGGGGCGCCCTCAGGTCCTATTGCAGAAGGCGCCCCCGATCAAGCCGATCCCCTTACTTCGCCGTCACCACCGGAATGCCCTTGAGCGACTTGCCGCTGCTGCGTGCGTGTGCCAGCGCCTGCTCGACGGCGTCGCTCGTGGCGGGCGTCACGTTCAGCCGTGCCGCAATCGTGGCCTCGACGCGCTTGACCATCGCCAGGTTCGCCAGCTTCACATGACCATAGCCGCGAATCTTCGCCGGTGCTTCGGCCAGCGCGATCACGTCAGCCAACGTGTCGGCCGAAAGGCCCGCCAACGCGCGCTCCAACGTCGTGCGATAGTCCGCGATCAACTGACGCTCCATACGGCGCTCCAGCGTGTAACCGAAGACGTCGAGCGCACCGCCGCGCAAACCGCGCAGCTTCGCCATGCCGCGCAACACCGGCCACAGCCACGGCCCGATGGTCACCTTCTTCGGCACCGCACCGTCCTTGCCGCGTGCAATCAGCGGCGGCGCCATATGGAACTCGACACGGAAGTCGCGCCCCGGCTTGCCCTCGAAGGTCTCGCCCAGCGCGTCGGCGAACGCCGTTTGCGCATACAGTCGCGCCACTTCGTACTCGTCCTTGTACGCCATCAGGCGCGAGAGCTGCTGCGCCACGGCGCGCGACAAGCGGCCAGGCGCCCCCGCCACACGCGTTTCCGCATCGGCCACCTGCTTCACGAAGGCAGCGAACTGCGCCGCATACGCTGCACTCTGGTACTGCGTCAGCAACGTCACGCGATGCGCAACGAGCTCGTCGAACGTCATGTCGTCGGCGACCGGGGCATGCACCGGCACCGGCGTGGCCTTGGCCGTCGTCTGCGTCAGCGCCGTCGGATCCCCCGCCGCCAACCGACCGATCGCCAGCGCCAGCTGGTTCATCGGCACCGCCACGTTGTTCAGTTCGATCGCACGTTGCAGCGCGTCCAGCGAGACCGGCACCAGCCCAAGTTGCCACGCGAAGCCGAGCATGATGATGTTCGCGCCCATCGTGTCGCCGAGGAAACGCTGGGCGAGCGCCTGAGCGTCGCACGCATCGAGCTTGTCGCTACCTGCCGCATGACGCATCTTCTCGAGCAGCGCGTCGGCATGAAGATTCGCGTCGGGGTTCTGCACGAACGTCGCGTTCGGAATCGCATGCGTGTTGACCACCACGCGCGTGCGGTCGCGTCGCACGGTTTGCAGCGCATCCGCACTGGCGCCCACCACCATGTCGCACGCGAGCAGCACGTCGGCCTGCTGCGTGTCGATACGCACCTGGTTGAGTGCTTGCGGCGTGTTGGCGAAGCGCACGAACGACAGCACCGCGCCGCCCTTCTGCGCGAAACCCATGAAGTCGAGCACCGACGCGCTCTTGCCTTCGAGGTGCGCTGCCATCGTGATGAGCGCGCCAATCGTCACCACACCGGTGCCGCCCACGCCCGTGACCATGATGTCGAACGGTGCATCGCCGGCGAGCGCGCTCGGCTGCGGCAGCGCGTTCAGACGCCCTTCGAAGGCCGCCTGGTCGAAGGCGGCGGCCAGCGCCTTCTTCAACTGCGCGCCCTTGACCGACACGAAGCTCGGGCAGAAGCCGTTCACGCAGGAGAAGTCCTTGTTGCACGACGACTGATCGATGCGACGCTTGCGCCCCAGTGCCGTTTCCACCGGCTCGACCGACAGGCAGTTCGATGCCACGCCGCAATCGCCGCAGCCTTCGCAAACCGCCTCGTTGATGAACAGACGCCGATCCGGATTCGGGAATTCGTTTTTCTTCCGACGACGACGCTTCTCGGCCGCGCACGTCTGATCGTAGATGAGCACGGTCGTGCCCGCGATCTCGCGCAACTCGCGCTGCACGGCGTCGAGTTCGCTACGGTGATGGAACGTCGTGCCCTTCGGGAACTGGCCTTCGTGGCCGATGTACTTCTCCGGCTCGTCGCTCACCACGACAAGTTTCGCAATGCCCTCGGCTTCGACCTGACGCGCGATCTGCGGCACCGAAATCGAACCGTCGACCGGCTGGCCACCCGTCATCGCCACGGCGTCGTTGTAGAGAATCTTGTAGGTGATGTTCGCCTTCGAGGCCACGGCCTGGCGAATCGCGAGCAGACCCGAGTGGAAGTACGTGCCGTCGCCCAGATTCTGGAAGACGTGCGCACGCTTGGTGAAGTGCGAGTGCGCGGCCCAGTCCACGCCCTCGCCGCCCATCTGGATCAACCCCGTCGTGTCGCGATCCATCCACGACGCCATGAAGTGACACCCGATGCCGGCCTGCGCGATGGAGCCTTCGGGCACCTTCGTCGACGTGTTGTGCGGGCAACCCGAGCAGAAATACGGCACGCGGCGCACGCCGTCGGCGGCGTTCGACAGGATGTCGTGCGCCACGAGATCGACCACACGCTCACGACGATCCAGCGCCGGGCGATGCTTCGCCAGCCACTCGGCGAACACCGGCAACACGCGCGACGGCCGCAACTCGCCCAGCGCGGAGAGCAGCGCGCGGCCCTCGGCGTCGGTCTTGCCGAGCACGCTCGGGCGCGTGCCCGTCGCGCGGTTGTACAGGTATTGCTTGATCTGCTGCTCGACGACGGGGCCCTTTTCCTCGATCACGAGGATTTCCTTCAGGCCAGCGACAAACGTGTCCAGGCGCGACATATCCAGCGGGAACGACAGGCCGACCTTGTAGATGCGCACACCGGCCGCGGCAAGATCGTCGACGGTGATGTCCAGGCGGCGCAGCGTCTCCATCAGGTCGAGATGTGCCTTGCCGCACGTCACGATACCGATGTCGGCGTCCGGGGCCGGGGCAATCCACTTGTCGATGCTGTTCACGCGCGAAAAGGCGCGCACGGCGTCGAGCTTGTCCGCCAGACGCGCTTCGAGCGCCAGGCTCGGCAGATCGGGCCAGCGGTTGTGCAGGCCACCCGCAGGCGCAACGTAGTCCGACGGCTCGACCCAGTCAGTGCGGATCTTGTCGAGATCGACGGTGCCGCGCGATTCGACCGTCTCGGAGATGGCCTTCAAGCCAGCCCAGGCGCCCGAGAAGCGCGACAGCGCATAACCGTAGAGACCGAATTCGACGAGTTCGCCGATGTCGGCCGGGTTGAGCACGGGCATGCTCCACGACATCATCGTAAAGTCGCTCTGATGCGGCATCGACGACGACACGCAACCGTGGTCGTCGCCCGCCACCACAACCACGCCACCGTGGCGCGACGCCCCGTAAGCGTTACCGTGCTTGAGTGCATCGCCCGCGCGATCCACGCCCGGCCCCTTGCCGTACCACATGCCAAACACACCCTCGACGGTGCGCTCCGGGTCGGCTTCCACGCGTTGCGTGCCCATGACGGCGGTACCGCCCAACTCTTCGTTGATCGCCGGCAGGAACTTGACGTTGGCCGCATCGAGCAGCTTCTTCGCCTTCCACAACTGCTGATCCACGCCGCCGAGCGGCGAGCCGCGATAGCCGCTGATGAAACCCGCAGTGTTCAAGCCTCGCGCGGCGTCGAGCTGATGCTGCATCAGCAGGATGCGCACGAGCGCCTGCGTGCCGGTGAGGAAAATCTGACCGCGACTGGCCGCGAGCGCGTCGGAGAGCTGGTAATCGGGATGGGCCAGGGGATTGGCCGTCGGCGTCGCGAGGGCGGCGCGCATGGGGGCATTCATTGTGTCTCTCCTGATCCCCGCGGCCTGCGTCAGATCGATCTGACGGCGACATCGACCGTGCTTCGGGGGCAATTGTTCTGTTCGTCTCGACGTTCCGACCGCATCGAGCGGCCACGCATCGGTATGCAAGCAGTGTATGGGGAGGCACGAGAAAGATTTTTACTATTTCACTCCATTTGGCGCACAATAAGAAACGTTCATTTCGTAGATGGCGGTTTTGAGAAATGGAATTACTCGATAATTTTGCGCGCCAGATTCTGCGACTGTTGCAGATCGACTCGCGCCGCTCGGCGCAGGAGCTGTCGGATAACGTGGGGTTGTCGGCAACTCCGTGCTGGCGGCGCATCAAGGACATGGAGCAAAGCGGCGTGATCCAGCGCTACACGGTGCTGCTCGATCGGGAAAAGCTCGGCCTGCACGTATGCGCCCTGGCCCACGTACAACTCACCCGCCATACGGAGGGCGGCACGGAGCAGTTCGAGCGCGAAATCCGCACCTGCCCGGAAGTGACGGAGTGCTACAGCACCACGGGCGAAGCCGACTACATCCTCAAAATCGTGGCGCCCGACATCAAGGCCTACGACGCGTTCCTGCACGAACACATCTTCCGTCTGCCCGCGGTGGCCAACGTCAAGACCAGCGTCGTG
>NZ_KB290527.1:55734-60742 GCF_000282835.1 Pandoraea sp. B-6
CAAGTTCGATACGAGCCTGCCGATCTGACGCGCGGCTTTCATCCCCTTCCCATTCATTGACATCGCGTCACCTCGCCCCTTGACGCGTCGGTCGTTCTTCGTCAACAATGCAAATGATTCTTATTAACATCTTCGTCTCAAGGCCGAACCTATCCGGCCGCAGGACGTGAGATCTTTCGCCAGCCGCGCCTGCCGGCGTGTTCCCGAGTCTCGATAACGACACGCGGAACACGACGATTGCCACGAGCGCTTGCCAGCCAGCAACGGGGTTTTCTTGCTCTGGGAGCCAGCAGTGAAGCAGTCGTCAAGCGGCGGGGGCCGCGCTATTGTCATGTCAACGCGCCGGGGTGGCCGGAAATTCGGCACCCACGGCTCGATCCGATCCGAAGATTCGCAACGCGATCGTGCGCGTCGATGGCGTCTTCGCCCGCTCGCAGGGGCGGTGCTTGCTGCGTTCTGGTCGCCCGCGGTCTTCGCGCAACCGGCCTCGAGCACGGGCTCGGCCCGGTCGGTTGAGACGCTTCAACTCGCGCAAGCCTCGCCCAACACGCCCTTGCAGCTCGCTGAAGCCAATCTGCGGGAGGTGAACGTCACGGCGACGCGCACGCCGACCGAAGCGGATCGAACCCCGGCGTCGATTTCGGTCATTACCGATCAGGATCTCGAAGAACAACAAGCGCAAGACATCAAGGAGGCCCTGCGCTACGAGCCAGGCGTCACGGTGCGCCGTGCACCGTATCGACCCGCATCGGCGGCCGCCGGCGGCGGTCGCGACGGCAATTCGAGCATCAACATTCGTGGCCTCGAAGGCAACCGCGTGGCGCTCTTCGAAGACGGCATCCGCATGCCGTCCGGCTATGCGTTCGGTCCGCTCGAAGCGGGTCGCGGTGATTACATGAGCATGGACGTGCTGCGCCGCATCGAAATCCTGCGCGGCCCCGCCTCTTCGCTCTACGGCAGCGACGGGCTCACTGGCGTCGTCAACTTCCTCACCAAGGATCCGCAAGACCTGCTTGATGTCTTCGGCAAGTCGACCTACTTCTCTCTGCGTCCCTACTACAACTCGATAGACCGCAGTTTCGGCACGACCGCCCAGGCCGCGTGGGGCGGCGAGCAGTGGCAGGGCATGGTGATCGTCGACGGCAACAAGGGCCACGAACTCGACGGCAAGGGCACCAACAACTCGGCCAGCACGTCGCGCACAACGGCCAACCCGCAGGACAGCAACGGCGACTCCGTGCTCGGCAAACTGGTCTTCAAGGCCACGCCCCGCTCGACGTTCAAGCTCACGGGCGAGACCGTGCGCCGTCGGGTGGACGCGAGCGTTCTGTCGGCCATCAATCCGCCCACGACGCTGGGTCTGACCACGAGCGATCGTCTAGAACGCAACCGCGTCAGCCTCGATTACGACTTCAACGACGCGTCGCAGGCCTATGTCCAGAACGCGCACGTGCTGCTGTACTTCCAGGACGCGAAAAACAGCCAGTTCGCGTACGAGCAACGCACGGCGGGCGATCGCACGCGCGACAACACGTACAAGGAGCGCACCGTCGGCGGCGCCGTGCAGGCGGAAAGCCACTTCACGACCGGCCCGCTCGCGCACAAGTTCGTGTACGGCGCCGACGCGAGCCTCGCGTACATCACCAGCTATCGCAACGGCACCGTGCCCGGCATGGGCGAGTCGTTCCCCAACAAGGCGTTCCCGGACACCGACTACACACTGTTCGGCGCCTTCGCGCAGGACGAGATCCGCTACGGCGCGCTGAGCGTCACACCGGGCATTCGCTACGACGCCTACTGGCTCTCGCCGAAGCAGAACGATCCGCTGTATGTGTCGCAGACGGCCTCCGGCGCGCGCGTTCAACCGACTTCGTCGAACGATGGCGCGTTCTCGCCGCGCCTGGCGGTCATGTACGAGATCGCCCCTTCGCTGATTCCGTACGTGCAGTACGCACGCGGCTTCCGCACGCCAACGCCCGATCAGGTCAACAACGGCTTCTCGAATCCGATCTTCGGTTACATGTCGATCGCGAACCCGAACCTCAAGCCCGAGACGAGCGACACGTTAGAGCTGGGGTTGCGCGGACGCCTCGCCACCACGCTCGGCCCCGTCACCTACAGCACCGCCGTCTTCGCCGGCAACTACCGCAATTTCATCTCGCAGCAGAACATCAGCGGCTCGGGCCGCCCGAGCGATCCGCTCATCTATCAGTACGTGAACTACAGCCGTGCCCGCATCCAGGGCTGGGAGGGCCGCGCCACGTGGGCGCTCCAGGGCGGCGTGACGCTGCGCACGGCGATGGCCTACACACACGGCACGACGCAAAACAACGGCGCCGCCACCCAGCCGCTCAACACCGTCAATCCGTTCTCGATGGTGCTCGGCGTGCGCTACGAGCCGAACACGACGTGGTTCGCGCAAGCCGACCTGCTCTTTCAGGCCGCGAAGGCACAAAGCCAGATCGCGAAAACCTGCACCTCGGGCACGCAGCAGAGCCAGACCTGCTGGGCGCCGCCGTCGTCGGTCGTACTCGACCTGTCGGGCGGCTATCGCCTCAACAAGTCCGCGACGCTCTACGCCGGCATCTACAACGTGTTCGACCGCAAGGCCTGGAACTGGTCGGACGTGCGCGGCCTCGCCGATAGCTCAACGCTCAAGGACGCGTATTCGGCACCGGGCCGCAGCGTGGCCGTGAGCCTGAAGCTTCAGTACTGATTCGACGGCTCGAGACTCGCAACGCCGCACCCGCCATCACGCAACGAACGCAACCCCCGCCACCAAGGAATCGCCATGATGAACACGCAAACCGCTACCCCCGCCGCCCGCCCGGCGTTCCCCGCGCTCGCCGACGTCACCCGTCTGCGCAGCGACTTCCACCGCGTCAAGACCGAACGGAACCTGCGCGATCGCGACGCCGCCGCCGCCCTGGGCGTCTCCGAAGGCGAGACGGTCGCGGCGTTCGTCGGCGAGCACGTCGTGAGGCTGCGTCCCGAGTTCATCGAGATCGTCGAAGCGTTGCCCGCGCTGGGGCGCGTGATGGCGCTCACGCGCAACAACGCCGCGGTTCACGAAAAGGACGGTCAGTACGAGAAGCTCTCGCACACGGGCACCATTGGCCTGGGGCTCGGCAAAGACCTCGACCTGCGCGTCTTCTATCACCAATGGGCGTTCGGGTATGCCGTCGAAACGCCGACGGAGAACGGCCCCCGCCGCTCGTTGCAGTTCTTCGACAAGACCGGCACTGCCGTGCACAAGATGTTCCTGCGCGATCACAGCGACGCGCTTGCGTATGACGCCCTCGTCGCCCGCTTTCGCGCGAGCGACCAGACGCCGGGTCAGCACGTCGTCGCTGCCGACGCCCCGAAGGCCGAGACGCCCGACGCCGACATCGACGCCGCCGCCTTCCAGCGCGACTGGCTGGCCATGACCGACACCCATCAGTTCTTCGAACTGCTCAAGCGGCACCGAGTGTCGCGCGCCCAAGCGTTGCGTCTCGCCCCCGAAGGTCATGCGCAGCGCGTGAGGGCGGCATCGGTGCGCGCGTTGCTCGACGATGCCGCCGGCACCGCCCTGCCGATCATGGTGTTCGTCGGCAACGCGGGCATGATCCAGATCCACACGGGGCCAGTCACGACGATTCGCGTCATGGGTCCTTGGGTCAATGTGCTCGATCCGGGCTTCAACCTGCATCTGCGTGAAGACCTCGTCGACTCGGCCTGGATCGTGCGCAAGCCGACAGCAGATGGCATCGTCACCTCGCTGGAACTGCTCGATGCCTCGGGCATGGTGATCGCCATGTTCTTTGGTGAGCGCAAGCCCGGGCAGGCCGAGCGCGACGACTGGCGCGAGACGCTCGCTCGAGTGAGGCATGCGTCGCACGCGGAAGACGCACAAGGCGTCACGGAGACTTCGACGTGAACCGCCCGATCGACACACGCGGGGCCTCGCGGCGCGCGCTGTTGACCAGCAGCGCTGCGCTGGCAGCCGGCGCGTGGCTGGGCGCGCGCGTCATGACGACGCAGGCCAACGCAACGACGCCTGAGGCGCCTGGGCGAGGCGGGCCGAAGCGCGTCGTGGTCGCAGGCGGCGCACTCACCGAAATCGTCTACGCGCTCGGTGCGCAGGATCGCGTGATCGCCAACGATCTGACGAGCCTGTATCCGGAAGCGGCCACCCGGCTGCCCAAGATCGGGTACCTGCGCACCTTGTCGGCGGAAGGCGTGCTCTCGCTGCGTCCCGACCTGCTGCTCGCGGGCGCGGAAGCGGGCCCGCCCAATGTGCTGTCGCAGATCGCGGCGGCGGGCGTGCCGGTCGAGCGCTTCGTACACGGCTATACCGCCGAGCGAGTGCTCGACAACATTCGCGCCGTTGCCACCGCTCTGCGCGTGCCCAAGGACGGCGCACGTGTGGCGGACCGCTTTACCGCCGACTGGCTGCGCGTTCGCGACGACGTCGAACAACGGTATGGCATCGCGCGCCGCCCACGCGTGCTGTTCATCCTCGGCCACATGGGCAACCAGGTGATGGTGGCGGGGCAAGACACGGCGGCGCACGCCATGCTCGCCTACGCCGGTGCGGAGAATGCGTTGCGTGGCTTCACCGGCTATCGGCCGCTGACGGCGGAAGCGGCCGTCGCGGCCCAGCCCGACGTGCTGCTCACGACCACGACCGGGCCATCGCCCGCCGATCCCGCGGTAACGCTGCTCGCACAACCGGGGCTCGCGAACACACCCGCCGGACGCGCCAAACGCGTGGTGAGCTTCGATGCGCTGTATCTGCTCGGCTTCGGTCCGCGACTGCCGCTGGCGGTTGCCGATCTCGCGCTGCGCGTGCACACCGTTTGACCATGCGCCAAGGCTATCCCGAAATCCGCCATTCGCCCGTAAACGAAACTATGCCAGCCGCGCCTGCGCTACCAAAGTCGTTGCCATCACGCCCCTCTGAAGCGGGACGGCCCACGACCGTTGCCGCCACACTGCATCACACCGGCACGGTGCGACGCCGCCC